>NZ_CP020038.1:1002500-1010000 GCF_002157225.2 Agarilytica rhodophyticola | reverse complement strand
GACCTAAAACATTATTCATCCTTGCTTCGGCTAGATTGCTGACATTATCAGCTCGCATTTTTAATCCACCACTGAAATCGTCATTACTCACCTGTCCTTCGATGACTAACATCGCATCCTTAACAAGAATTTCTCGACATTCCTCGTATGCATCTGAAAACACAGCAACCTCCATTCTGCCGGTACGATCATCCAAGGTAACAAAAGCCATCGAATCGCCGCGTTTCGTCTTCATCAGGCGAAATGCCACCACTAGACCGGCGAGTGTCTGCTTATTCTTGTCTGCTTTCGCATGGGATATTCTCGAAGAAACAATATCTGTAAGCTCAGCTTCGTACTCATCAATCGGATGGCCGGTTAGATATAGCCCCAAGGTCTCTTTTTCAAACTCTAGACGCTCTTTCATCGCCCATCGATTAGTTGCCTTGAAGTCCTCATAGACATCTTCTTCTTCCGAACTAGGAACCACATCACCAAACAAATCTGCCATTCCCGCATCGGCACTTGCTGCGCTCTGTTCAGCAGTTTTCACAGCTTCAGGAATGGCGAGAAACATCACTGCCCGATCATAATCAATATCAATCTTCGGCCCGAGATTGTCTAGCGCGCCACTTTTAACTAAGGCTTCGAGTGCTCTTTTGTTAACCTTTCTTGAATCAATACGGGCACAAAAATCGAATATATTCTTAAACGGGCCATCCTTACGTGCTTCGATGATGTTGCCAACTGGCCCTTCACCTAAGCCCTTAATAGCGCCGAGCCCATAAATAATATTATTACTTTTATCTACTACAAATTGGAACTGACCACTGTTCACATCTGGAGGCAAAAGGTTGAGCCCCATGTTTCGAACTTCTTCGATGAACGTTACTACTTTATCTGTTTTATCCATATCCGAAGACATGGTAGCTGCCATAAAATGAGCCGGATAATGAGCCTTTAGCCATGCAGTCTGATAGGAGACTAGTGCATAGGCAGCAGAGTGAGACTTGTTAAATCCGTAGCCAGCGAATTTTTCCACCAGATCGAAAATTTTCATTGCCAATTCTGGATCAATACCTAAACCTTGTGCCCCTTCCTTAAAGACACTCCTCTGTTTAGCCATCTCCTCAGGTTTTTTCTTACCCATGGCTCGGCGCAGCATATCTGCACCGCCAAGGGTATAGCCAGCAAGTACCTGAGCGATCTGCATTACTTGCTCTTGGTAGACAATAACTCCATAAGTAGGGTCTAAAATAGGTTTCAAAGAAAGATGTTGGTACTTAGCATCGGGATAGGCGACTTGCGCACGCCCATGCTTACGATTAATAAAATCATCCACCATACCTGATTGCAATGGCCCCGGGCGAAATAACGCAACCAATGCAATCATGTCTTCAATATTATCTGGCTGTAGACGCTTAATTAGCTCTTTCATGCCACGAGATTCAAGCTGAAAAACCGCGGTAGTTTCAGCTTTCTTGATCATAGAAAAAGTTTCTGTATCGTCTAATGGGATAGTCGCGATATCTAGAGCTTCTTCACCATCTTCCATTCGATGAGCATTAATCATATTAACGGCCCAATCGATGATTGTAAGCGTTCGCAAACCCAAGAAGTCAAACTTAACAAGGCCGGCTTCTTCAACGTCATTCTTATCAAACTGGGTAACCAAACCACCGCCACTCTCATCACAATAGAGAGGAGCGAAATCTGTCAGTTTGGTCGGCGCAATCACTACACCACCTGCGTGCTTACCTACGTTACGAGTGATCCCTTCGAGCTGTAAGGCCATGTCCCAAATTTCTTGGGCATCACCATCATTTGCTAGAAAATCACGAATTACTTCTTCCCCTTCATATGCCTTGGCTAGTGTCATGCCTATATCCGGGGGAATCATTTTAGAAAGCTTGTCTGCTAAACCATAAGATTTCCCTTGGGCACGTGCAACATCTCGCACCACAGCTTTTGCAGCCATAGTACCAAAGGTAATAATCTGAGATACCGCATCACGGCCATAGTTGTCGGCCACATAACCGATCACTTGGTCGCGATTTTCCATGCAAAAGTCAACATCGAAATCAGGCATAGAAACCCGTTCGGGATTCAAGAAACGTTCAAAAAGAAGGTCGTATTCAAGAGGGTCGAGGTCGGTAATCATTAGAGAATAAGCTACCAGAGAACCTGCACCCGAGCCTCGACCTGGCCCCACTGGTATTTTCTGATCTTTGGCCCACTGAATGAAGTCCATTACGATAAGGAAGTACCCTGGAAACCCCATATCGCAAATGATTTTTATCTCGAAATCTAGACGATCATAGTAATCTTGCTTACGCTGCTCATAGTCCGTCGCATCTTTATCTAAAATCTTCGATAACCTATCATCCAAACCCTCAAAAGATATCTTCTTGAAAAACTCATCCTCTGTCATTCCTTCCGGAATCGGATACTCTGGTAGAAAATATTTACCTAACTGAATATCAAAAGAGCATCGTTTAGCGATTTCAACGGTGTTTTCTATCGCTTCAGGAATATCACTAAAGAGCTCGCACATTTCTTCTGATGAACGTAGGTATTGCTGGCTGTTATAGCGTTTTTCTCTACGAGGATCATCTAAGGCGCGGCCTTCACCAATACACACTCTAGCCTCGTGAACGTCATATTGCTCTTGCGTTAAAAAGCGAACGTCATTAGTTGCTACTACAGGGCAGGTAAATTCATAGGCCAATTCCATGGCTTTATGAAGATATGTTTCATCATGCTCTCTACCAGTACGTTGTAGCTCTAAATAAAAGCGATCACCGAAAATGTTTTGCCAGTTGGCGATGAGTTGTTTTGCATCACCTACACGATTAGCCAGTAACGCTTGACCTATATCACCGTATTTTGCACCTGAGAGTGCTATCACACCACTTGAGAGCTTCTGAATCCATTCATATTTAACATAAGGGACACCGAGATTTTGCCCTGCCTGGTAACTTAATGAAATTAGTTCTGTGATATTTCGATAGCCTTCCTCATTCTGCGCTAACAAAGTAATGAGGGCGGGAGCACTTTCAGAGTCATTGGATTCTATATATAAATCACTTCCACAAATCGGCTTAATTCCAGCCCCTTGAGTCGCCTTATAAAACTTAATCAAACCCATGAAGTTGTGTTGATCAGTGATGGCACATGCAGGCATATTGAGTTCCGTCAGCATTTTTACTAGAGGCTTTATACGGACAATACTATCTACTAAGGAAAATTCTGTTCTAAGTCTGAGGTGAACGAATTTATCGGCGGTCATAGTGTTTTCTCTAAGGGACTTTCTTTAGAAGTGGAGGATACTAAGTGATAAGCGAGTATTCACAAAATACTTATTTTTATAAAAGTGAATATAAAAGTGAATAGAAGCGCTCAAATAAATATGAGATTACTAATATATAGTTGTAGAGTTTTGTAAATAACGCAAGCAATAAAAAACCCCATCAGCCTGAGCGGATGGGGTTTTCATAATAAAAGCCTGACGATGACCTACTCTCACATGGGGAAGCCCCACACTACCATCGGCGATGCACCGTTTCACGTCTGAGTTCGGGATGGGATCAGGTGGTTCCAGTGCTCTATAGTCGTCAGGCATAACCGGTGGACGAAGCAGCTAAAGGTTATTAGCAACAACATCGAATCTGTTATGCATGCCTGTTACACAGGCTTTAACAAGCGAAAGAAGAAGACAGCATAGTGTTCTTATACACACATAATCCAGTGTCACTCATGAACTAAAGTGCTCTACGCTATAACTTGATTAGTACCAAGCCTAGCCAGCAATACATTCATTGTATAATCAACACAATCAAAGCCTTTACACAACTTATATCGTTTATCATCGATTATCGTTGCCATAAAGATCTTTCAATCATTTCCGTTATATGGTCAAGCCTCACGGGCAATTAGTACGGGTTAGCTCAACGCCTCACAACGCTTCCACACCCCGCCTATCAACGTCTTAGTCTTAAACGGCCCTTCAGGGGGTCAAGCCCCAGGGAAATCTCATCTTGAAGGAGGCTTCCCGCTTAGATGCTTTCAGCGGTTATCCCGTCCGAACATAGCTACCGGGCAATGCCACTGGCGTGACAACCCGAACACCAGAGGTTCGTTCACTCCGGTCCTCTCGTACTAGGAGCAACTCTTCTCAAATTTCCAACGCCCACGGCAGATAGGGACCGAACTGTCTCACGACGTTCTAAACCCAGCTCGCGTACCACTTTAAATGGCGAACAGCCATACCCTTGGGACCGGCTTCAGCCCCAGGATGTGATGAGCCGACATCGAGGTGCCAAACTCCGCCGTCGATGTGAACTCTTGGGCGGAATCAGCCTGTTATCCCCGGAGTACCTTTTATCCGTTGAGCGACGGCCCTTCCATACAGAACCGCCGGATCACTAAGACCTACTTTCGTACCTGCTCGACGTGTCAGTCTCGCAGTCAAGCGCGCTTTTGCCTTTATACTCATTGCATGATTTCCGACCATGCTGAGCGCACCTTCGTACTCCTCCGTTACTCTTTGGGAGGAGACCGCCCCAGTCAAACTACCCACCATACACTGTCCCTAATCCCGCTAAGGGACCGAGGTTAGAACCTCAAACATACCAGGCTGGTATTTCAAGATTGGCTCCACCTAGGCTAGCGCCTAAGTTTCAAAGCCTCCCAGCTATCCTACACAAGTAGGCTCAAAGTTCAGTGCAAAGCTATAGTAAAGGTTCACGGGGTCTTTCCGTCTAGCCGCGGGTATACGGCATCTTAACCGCAATTTCAATTTCACTGAGTCTCGGGTGGAGACAGCGCCGCCATCGTTACGCCATTCGTGCAGGTCGGAACTTACCCGACAAGGAATTTCGCTACCTTAGGACCGTTATAGTTACGGCCGCCGTTTACCGGGGCTTCGATCAAGAGCTTCGCATAAGCTAACCCCATCAATTAACCTTCCGGCACCGGGCAGGCGTCACACCCTATACGTCCTCTTTCGAGTTTGCAGAGTGCTATGTTTTAAGTAAACAGTCGCAGCGGCCTGGTATCTTCGACCAGCCTCAGCTTAAGGAGTAAATCCCATCACCAAAGCCGGCGCACCTTCTCCCGAAGTTACGGTGCCATTTTGCCTAGTTCCTTCACCCGAGTTCTCTCAAGCGCCTTGGTATTCTCTACCTGATCACCTGTGTCGGTTTAGAGTACGGTCAACTGTAACCTGAAGCTTAGAAGATTTTCTTGGAAGCAGGGCATCAACGACTTCGTCTCATAATGAAACTCGTCATCACCTCTCAGCCTTAGCAGCCCGGATTTACCTAAGCCACCAGCCTACAAGCTTAAACGTGGACAACCAACGCCACGCTCGCCTAGCCTTCTTCGTCTCTCCATCGCAGTTACAGCCGGTGCAGGAATATTAACCTGCTTCCCATCGATTACGCGTTTCCGCCTCACCTTAGGGGCCGACTAACCCTGTCCCGATTAACGTTGGACAGGAAACCTTGATCTTTCGGCGTGCGGGTTTTTCACCCGCATTATCGTTACTCATGTCAGCATTCGCACTTCTGATACCTCCAGCAAGCTTTTCAACTCACCTTCACAGGCGTACAGAACGCTCCCCTACCATGCATAAATGCATCCGCAGCTTCGGTTACCAGTTTGAGCCCCGGTAAATCTTCCGCGCAGGCCGACTCGACTAGTGAGCTATTACGCTTTCTTTAAAGGATGGCTGCTTCTAAGCCAACCTCCTAGCTGTCTAAGCCTTCCCACATCGTTTCCCACTTAACTGGTATTTGGGACCTTAGCTGGCGGTCTGGGTTGTTGCCCTCTTGACTACGGACGTTAGCACCCGCAGTCTGTCTGCCGTGATTGTACTCCTCGGTATTCGGAGTTTGCATGGGGTTGGTAAGTCGGGATGACCCCCTAGCCCAAACAGTGCTCTACCCCCGAGGGTAAGACACGACGCACTACCTAAATAGTTTTCGGGGAGAACCAGCTATCTCCGGGCTTGATTAGCCTTTCACTCCGATCCACAGGTCATCCGCTAATTTTTCAACATTAGTCGGTTCGGTCCTCCAGTCAGTGTTACCTAACCTTCAACCTGCCCATGGATAGATCGCCCGGTTTCGGGTCTATTGCTAGCGACTCGACGCCCTATTAAGACTCGATTTCTCTACGGCTCCGTTAACACTTAACCTTGCCACTAACAATAAGTCGCTGACCCATTATACAAAAGGTACGCAGTCACGCCGAAGCGCTCCTACTGCTTGTATGCACACGGTTTCAGGATCTATTTCACTCCCCTCACAGGGGTTCTTTTCGCCTTTCCCTCACGGTACTGGTTCACTATCGGTCAGTTGGGAGTATTTAGCCTTAGAGGATGGTCCCCCTATCTTCAGTCAAGATATCACGTGTCCCGACCTACTTAATATGGAGCTACTAAACCTTCGTGTACGGGGCTATCACCCTGTATCGCCAGACTTTCCAGACTGTTCCACTAATTTAATAACTCTCGGCTGCTCCCCTTTCGCTCGCCGCTACTAAGGGAATCTCGGTTGATTTCTTTTCCTCCGGGTACTTAGATGTTTCAGTTCCCCGGGTTCGCCTCTACACCCTATGTATTCAGATGCAGATACTCCTAAAAGGAGTGGGTTTCCCCATTCAGAAATTTTGGGATCAATGCTTGTGTGCCAACTCCCCCAAACTTATCGCAGGCTCCTACGTCTTTCATCGCCTCCAACTGCCAAGGCATCCACCGTGTGCACTTAATCACTTGACCATATAACACAAATGACTAAATCTTTACGACTTCAATTTTCATTTAGGTGCCCTTGTATAACACCTAAATGCGCTGATTATCCAATCGCTTCTTCTTACACTGCATTGTTGCTAATGACTACAGCCATTAATACATTAATAGCTACAAAAACAACCAAACAACAAAGAAAAAACAATCGCGAATCTATCGCTTTCATGAGCACTTTATACGTCTTGAGTTACACTCAATTATACTTCTCACATATAAGTACTATGCCTTTTTCTTTCTTCTTCCACTTTGTTAAAGAACGCTTAAAGCCTTTGAAGACTCTAAGTACACAGGGCTTTGCCTCTGTCTCCCTCAATGCAAGCTTGCTGTGCCGCGTTGAGAGGGTGCGTATCATACCCTCAGAGAGATTTGAGTCAAGCACTTTTATTAAAAATATTTTAAATTCTTTTTCCTATCGAATTTCGCTGTTTAAAAAACAAAAGATTTTCGAAGTTAAGGTTCTTCTATTTGGTTTTTGATAAAATTATAGAAGCCACCCGATAAGATTAATGTGCATGCCCAGAAGAAATAAAAAACAATTCATTTTAATTATTCGCCTTACAGCAATAGGGGATATTGTCATGTCATCGCCTATCGCCAGCACCTTGAAGGAAGGCAAACCTAATGTGAATGTTACTTGGCTTGTACATCCTCTTTATAAACCTCTTTTAGAGGGGCACCCACATATTGACAACGTCATCACATTCGATCCT
>NZ_CP020038.1:900000-997500 GCF_002157225.2 Agarilytica rhodophyticola | reverse complement strand
TAACCAGATAGTTCCGCTCTCTGTTTTACCAAATTTTGTGCCGTCAGATTTTGTCACCAGCGGCAGAGTCAAACCGTAAACCTGCCCACCGTACATGCGACGAGCAAGGTCGATACCTCCAGTTATATTGCCCCATTGATCCGAGCCACCGATTTGCAATGTACAGTTAAACTTGTTGTAAAGCTCAGCAAAATCATAAGATTGCAAAAGCATGTAAGTAAACTCAGTAAATGATATACCTGAGCCTTCGCGCTCAATGCGCTGCTTCACGGACTCCTTTTGCACCATATTATTGACAGAAAAGTGCTTACCGACATCGCGCAGGAAATCTAAAACGTTGAGGTTTTCTGTCCAGTCAAGGTTGTTAACCATCTGCGCGGCATTATCGTCATCACCGAAATCAACAAAACGAGATATTTGCACTTTGAGCTTCTCCACCCAGTCGGCAACAACATCAGCTGTGTTTAACTTTCGTTCTGCAGCTTTAAAACTCGGATCGCCGATTAAGCCTGTAGCACCGCCCACCAACGCTAAGGGTTTATGACCTGCCATTTGAAAACGTTTTAAGGTAAGTAAAGGGACTAAACTACCAATATGCAAACTATCAGCGGTAGGGTCAAAACCACAATATAAAGTGCGCGCCCCTTCCGACAAGTATTCACCGAGCGACTCATCGCTAGTTGTCTGTGCGACTAAACCCCGCGCACGTAAATCAGATAATAGGTCACACTCCGATAAGCTCACGCTTTTAACCCCCTGTTTGTTATTAAATAGGTAAAAAAATTAGCGGACAAAGATACCGAAAAGCTTAGTAAAAACAAACCTTTAAGAACGGCTGATTAAAATAAGAAAATTCTAAGCGTATTCGAAGATGAAATTTCACTCTTTTTCTGTTATAAACTTAGAGTTTGTGATGTAAATTGAGATAATGCTTGAGCAAGTTAATGAAAGTCATTGAAAAATCAAAGAAAGTATTAAGTAAAGGCCCTTTTGCTTATTTCCCAAATGGTCATATTTTGGCAGTTTCTGGTCTAAGCCTATGCTTACTTGGCTTTCTAGCTTTGCCAAGTGAAGAAGCTGAAGCTACACGCAATATCCAAACTATTGATATTCCCAATTTCACTATCGACAGACCTGAAATCGCTGTCGAGCATACAACACCTTCTGCTCCCGTAGCAGATTTGCACGTAAACAAAGTCACCGTGAAATCGGGAGACAATTTATCACGAATATTTAAACGCGCCGGGCTCAATGATCGCAGCATGATGGAGTTTTTAAGTGCACATCCTGAAAGCAAGCGCCTAGCATCACTTTATCCTGGTCACCAATTAGAATTCAGTCTCGATAGCGATAACAAATTACAACGCTTAAACTATGTTATTGATCGACTCAACAGCTTTACCTTCAGTAAAGGCGAGCAAGGTTTTGAATTTCAAACCAATACCCGTACACCTGACATTCGCATGGCTCACGGCTCTGCTTTTATTACGCAGTCTTTATATACGGCAGGCATAGATTCTCACCTAGACGACAAGTTAATCATGGAGTTGGCAGACATTTTCGGCTGGGATGTGGATTTTGCGTTAGACATTCGTAAAGGCGACTACTTTAAAGTGGTATATGAAGAGAAGTTCTTGGACGGTGAAAAAATTGGCAATGGCAATATCATTGCTGCTGAGTTTGTGAACCAAGGGACAAAGTTTCAAGCAGTTCGCTACACTGATGCTAAAGGAAAATCTGGCTACTTTACGCCAGAAGGTGACAGCATGCGCAAAGAATTCTTGCGCGCCCCTGTAGATTTTCGCCGTATCAGCTCCAACTTCAACCCAAGACGCTTACATCCAGTATTAAAAACGCGTCGGCCACACAGAGGGATCGATTACGCAGCTAATACTGGCACTCCCGTATGGTCTTCAGGTAATGGACGAGTAATAGCTTCAGGTTACAGTAAAGCCAATGGTAATTATGTTGTCATTCAACATGGCAATAGTATTCAGACAAAGTATTTACACTTGCATAAACGGCACGTTAAAAAAGGTCAGCGAGTTAAGCAAAAGCAAAAGATAGGTACAGTAGGATCGACAGGGTTAGCCACTGGCCCTCACTTACACTATGAATTCCTTATGAATGGCGTGCATCGCAACCCCCGCACTATCGTAGGCCGTCTACCAAAAGCAAAATCTATTAGCCCCAATGAACTAACACGGTTTCTATTACAGACACGAAACCTGACGGCTCAGCTAAATGATGTCTACTCACCGACACAATACGCAACTGCCGATTCTGAAAAATCTACCAAGAGCCTCTAAACATATGCAAGGTGAGAAGGATCAAGGGCTATATATTGGTCTTATGTCTGGCACAAGTACTGACGGCATAGATGCCGCCTTATTTGACTTTCAAGCAGGGCAAGTGGTTATGATTGCCCACCATCACCGCCCATTTGACCATACTGAGAAACAAGAAATTGTCGCCTTAACTCAACCAGGTACTAATGAAATAGATCGAGCAGGGAAACTCGACATCGCTCTCGGACGATCATTTGCGCGCACAGTCTGGGATTTGTTGCAGCTAGCGAATATAGACTCTAGCGACGTAAAAGCTATTGGTAGCCATGGCCAAACAATCCGTCATCGACCTGCAGGCGAGTACCCTTTTTCATTACAAGTAGGCAACCCTAGTGTCATAGCGCAAGAGACCAAAATCACCACAGTCGCCGACTTTCGGCAGAGAGACCTAGCTGTTGGAGGCCAAGGAGCACCATTAGCGCCAGCATTCCACCAAGCTTTTTTTCATAGCCCGAACGAGCGCCGCTGTGTGATTAATATTGGTGGCATCGCCAACATCAGCGTGCTTGCAGACGATAGCAAACAAACACTTGGCTATGATACTGGACCGGGAAATGTATTAATGGATGCCTGGATTCACAAAACTAAAGGTCAAGTCTACGATAAAGGTGGCAACTGGGCTGCAACTGGGCAAGTGCACAACGAATTACTATCATCGCTCCTAAGCCATGAGTACTTTAAAAAAGATTTCCCTAAAAGCACAGGGCGAGAAGACTTTCACTTAGAGGCATTAGAGCACTATTTAAAAGGCTATGAGCATGTTCCTCCAGAAGATGTTCAAGCAACACTTTGCCAACTCACTGCCCAATCAATTGCTAACGAAGTAAGCAGACATCACCCCCAGGGTGTCTATGTTTGCGGCGGCGGAGCCCACAACATATATCTAATGTCGAACCTGCAAGCTCTCTTACCAGATTGCAAAGTCGCCTCCACTGAAGCACTCGGCTTTAATCCTGACTGGGTCGAAGCAGGGTTAATCGCATGGTTAGCGAAGCAAACATTACACTCCCAGCAGGGCAATCTGCCTAGTGTAACGGGAGCCTCTGAAAGCGTCATCTTAGGCGGTATCTATCCGGCTTAACTGTCTTTTTTATTATCTAAGGCCCATTGGTAAAGTTTATTCTTCTTACCACCGGTGAGTTTAGCGGCAAGCGCAGCGGCCTGTTTTACAGGCAGTTCTTCAAGCAAAATAGTCATCGTATGCTTTGCTTCATCACTAATATCTTCAGCAGCAGACTCCTTCGCTTTGCCCTCCAGCATCACCACAAACTCGCCTTTGCGCTGATTCATGTCTTCTTGCAAGATAGCGATTATCTTGCCAAGTGTTCCTGATAAAAAGGTCTCATAAGACTTAGTTATCTCCCTGGCAATAACACAACGGCGTTCTTCGCCAAAGGCTAAAGCCATATCAGCAAGCGAGTCACATATACGATGAGTTGATTCGTAAAAAATTAACGTCCTTGATTCATCCTTTAAAGACTCAAAGTGGCCAAGGCGCGCTGTTTTTTTTGCGGGAGCAAAGCCTTCAAAAATAAAACGGTCGGAGGGTAAGCCTGATGCACAAAGCGCTGCAATTAATGCACAGGCACCAGGAATAGGAATGACGTCAAACCCCTCTTCGCGCACCGCGCTAACAACTCGATAACCCGGGTCTGAAATAAGTGGCGTGCCGGCATCAGAAATTAATGCCACCGACTCGCCGTCGTGCAAGCGCCTCAAAATACGCTCCACCTGCAAAGCGCCACCGTGATCATGGTAAGAAATAAGAGGTGTAGAAATATCGTGAAAGTGCAACAACTTCGCACTATGGCGAGTATCTTCGGCTGCAGCAACTGAAACATTGCGAAGCACTTCAATTGCTCGTTGCGATATATCTGATAAATTTCCGATGGGAGTTGCGACAATATATAGCGCGCATTGCTTATTCATTTGGTATATTGCTGCCAGTTATTTTTGTCAATTCTAACGCAATTGTTATTCTCCCGGCAGATAAATAACCAAGACCGAGAAAATATCTGTTTAGAAACGCAGGTAACAGCAAAAGCGATTACAAACCAGTCTAAACGGCTAACAGACAAGCAGCACACATAGAGAGTTGTTATTTCCCCATGCAAAAGATTGTTAAAAGTATTGGTCACGCAGGTACTTATATTTTTTTAATAGTTTTACTTAGTAGTTGCGGCAGCAACCCTCCGATCACATCAACTAGTGGGCAAGGGGAAGATATTGAAGTGTCCCTTGAGAACATTACTCAGCTACTTGATAACGCCGATCAACAAAGCGATGACGAACGCGCATTTATATATATGAATGTGACTCAGGCCCTATTGGATGCCAACGAGATCGACTGGGCACGCAACACGCTTGCCCAGTTATATGAAAACAAGGTTCCTAGTGATCAATATATACGCTATAGCGTTTTAGCGGCAACAATCGCCATTGCGCAAGGCAATGCTGGTTTAGCAAAACGCGTGCTATGGCAAGCGCGACTGAACAATATCGCAGCCCAAGCTGCCGATGAAGAAAAAATCAAGCTTCATGAAATACGCGCACAACTACTAAGAAGCCTGGCGGAGTATCGCGCTAGTATTAAAGAACGTATTGCCTTGCATCTATTGTTAGAAGAAGGCAGCGAAGAAAGCCAAGATAACCAAGACCAATTATGGCAAACCCTAATGGAATTGCCTTTTACTGACCTCAAACTAGAAAGCCAAATACAAAGTGAAATGCTAGCAAAAGGTTGGTATACATTGGCAAGATTGAGTAAAGATAACCAAACCAATTTGCGCAACCAAATTAGTGCCGTTGAAAGTTGGATGCTCAACTGGCCAGAGCACCCAGCCAGTCTCCGATTACCAGGTGATTTACAACTATTGCAACAGTTGGAAAATGATCAGCCAGGGCAAATAGCTATTTTGCTGCCCTTTAGTGGCCGTTTCGAGGCTGTATCTGCCGCCATTCGCGATGGCATTATGGCGGCTTATTATGAAGCTGCAAACCAAAGCAATATCTTGCCGGACTTGCGTGTTTACGATACTACCAGTGCAGATATCAATGAGATTTATGACGAAGCCACCCTACAAGGAGCCGAGTTAATTATCGGCCCACTGGAACAAAGTAAAATTGCCCAGCTAGCACAGCGAGAAGCGCTGCCTATTCCAACCCTAGCACTCAATAGACTAGCCGAAAACAACGAAATGATAGAAGGCCTGTTTCAGTTTGGCCTCCCACTGGAAGATGAAGTAGAGCAGGTGGCGGAACAGGCGTGGCGCGACGGGCATCGCCGAGCCATGATACTCTCATCAAGAACCAGTAACGGTGATAGAAGCGTAAAGAGTTTTAGTGAACGCTGGCTAGAACTTGGGGGCGAAATTATCAACGACTACCGTTACAACAGCCAAAGTGGCTATTCCAACCTCATTAAAAATGCGGTAAAGGTTCAAGATAGCGAAAATAGAAAAAAGCAGGTGCGCTCCATTATTGGCAAATCAATAAATTTTGAACCGCGCAGAAGAAAGGACATTGACTTTATCTTCTTGTACAGTCAGGCCTCTCAAGCGCGACAACTAAAGCCAACCTTGGCTTTTCACTATGCTGGCGGCATCCCTGTCTATGCAATTAAAGACATTTTCAATGGCCAGAATGACCCGAAAAGGGACAAGGATCTCAACCAGATAAGATTTACTACCCTACCCTGGTTTTTTGATAGCGAATCACCCGAGAAAAAAGCGATTACACAAAGCAGTCAATCAACAAACTACCAGTTCTTTTATGCATTAGGGGTAGACGCATATCACATACATCCTCGCCTACGCCAGCTTAAGCTGATAAAACAAGCCCACTTTTATGGTACCACTGGGAAACTGCGTCTAGATGAGCAGCAAAGGATTAAGCGCGAACAAGTTTGGGCGCAATTTGTTAAGGGCATTGCCACGCCAATGGTGACTTTTTCTCCAGAAGATGATTTTTAATCGCTTTAAAAAAAACGGCCTATCATCAGGCCAACGCGCTGAAGCTACTGCGTTAAAATACCTCAAACAGCATAGTTTGAGGTATATCACGAAAAATTATAGCTGCCGCGCAGGGGAAATTGATCTAATTATGGAAGATGGCGAAGTCTTGGTCTTCGTAGAAGTACGTTATCGCAAACATTCTACTCATGGAACAGCCGCTGAAACCATTACCGCTAGCAAACAGAATAAAATCCGCACGACAGCACAAAACTACATGCTGACGAACAAAATTGGTGAATTGCAAGCATTACGTTTTGATGTGGTCGCCATAGATAACGACAATATTTCGTGGATAAAAAATGCTTTTTAGTGGGTCTATGAATGTAAGCAGGCTATCTAAGATACGATGCAATATTGTTTTGCCTCTGGTAATCTCGACTATTATACGGTCGCGTATTGAACGAAGCAGCTTATTTAGCTATTAGAGATACTTTATGTCACAAAGAGTTTACAACTTATTTCAGCAAAGCGTCGAAGCTAAGATGCAGGTGGGAGAAGAGCTAGCCCCGATTATCAATGCCGCTAGCGATAAAATAGTAGATGCGCTGCTTAACGAAAAGAAAATATTGATATGCGGCAATGGAGCCTCAGCCGCTATTGCACAAATTTTTTCTTCTTGCCTGCTGGACCGCTTCGAAAAAGAACGCCCCGGATTACCTGCTATATGGTTGGGTAGTAATATTTCCACCTATACCGCGATTGCATCGGACTCCACCTATAACGACGTCTTTGCTAAACCAGTGCGGGCACTGGGCCAGGAAGGAGATGTTCTGATCATTATTAGTACTAGTGGTAATTCCGCCAATTTAGTGCAAGCCGTTGCCGCCGCCCACGATAGAAATATTTCAGTGGTGGCAATAACAGGGAGAGATGGCGGTGACATTACCTCACTTTTAGACTCGCAAGATATGGAGATTTGCGCATCGATTAATTCTCGCAGAAGAATCCATGAAATCCACCTACTCACTATCTTCTGTTTGTGTGACCTCATTGATAACAAGTTATTTGGAATAGAATAAGTCATGACCGCGATAAAACCTTACCTAATTACATTTTATCTGCTTACTTTATTGGGTCTATCAGGTTGTGTTGCCGTCATCGATGCTACCACCACCGGCCCGATACAGATCGACCCGAGCAAACGCAGCCTTGGCGAATATGTTGATGATGGCCGTCTAAAAACTATCGTAGCAGTCAACCTTAAAAAAGCTCATCCACAACTGGATAAAGCCCACATCAACGTATATAGCTATAACTCGGTAATTTTATTAACTGGTGAAGTCCCCTCGAACGAAATGCGAGAGCTAGCAGGCAAGACTGCTCGGGACGTTAATAGAATTAGACAAGTATATAACGAACTTACTATTGGCCCTAAAACAACGTTTTTATCTCGCACTAACGACAATTGGATTCATTCAAGGATTAAAACAAAACTGTTGTTTAACTCAGATATTAATTCAAAAAGAGTCAAAATAATTGTTGAAGATAATATTGTGTATTTGATGGGCCTACTAACCAAAGTCCAAACGGATAAAATTACCGAAGTGGTGAGACGCACACGCGGTGTCAAAAAAGTTGTACGGGCCATTGAATATATAGACTAAAAAATTAAACAAGGGGCGCAGCTGTCATATACAGCGTCTATAATTGGCACGTCTTTTTATGGGTGGCATCCACAAAACAGTATACTTAGAAGCTATTTCCTAACTATTCGGAGCGAATATGAGCAATAGAGAAGTCGTTATTGTAGCAGCAGGGCGTACACCAATTGGTAACTTCGGTGGCACATTATCAACTTTATCTGCCGACCAGCTGGGCACCACAGTGATTAAAAGCTTGCTAGAGAAAACCGGTATCCCAGCAGAAACTGTAGACGAAGTAATATTTGGACAGGTGCTCAATGCTGGGTGCGGCCAAAACCCCGTTCGTATTGCTTCCATTAATGCCGGCCTACCCGATACTACACCAGCCATGGGCGTCAGTAAGGTATGTGGCTCAGGCCTAAAAGCCGTACATCTGGCCACACAGGCTATTCTTTTAGGCGATGCAGATGTGGTTATTGCCGGTGGACAGGAAAGTATGAGTCAGGCAGCGCATGTATTACCAGGAAGCCGCAAGGGTTCAAAAATGGGTGATTGGACGCTGGTAGACACTATGATCAAAGATGGTTTGACCGACGCTTTTAATGGTTACCATATGGGGATCACAGCGGAAAATATTGCTAAGAAGTTTGATATCAGCCGAGAGGAGCAAGATGAATTTGCCGCACTATCTCAGCAAAAAGCGGAAGCAGCACAAAAAGCGGGACGCTTCGATGACGAGATCATTCCTGTCTCCATTCCTCAACGCAAAAAAGACCCCATTATCTTTTCTGTCGATGAGTTTCCAAAACATGGAACCAGCGCAGAAACTCTAGGTAAGTTACGCGCAGCTTTCGATAAAGAAGGAACTGTTAGCGCCGGTAACGCATCAGGACTCAACGACGGCGCAGCGGCTGTTGTTATGATGAGTGCAGAAAAAGCTAAAGAACTAGGTCTGACCCCCTTAGTTAAAATCGCCGCATATGCCAGTGCCGGAGTAGATCCTGCAATCATGGGAACAGGCCCGATACCTGCCACTCAAAAATGTCTCACTAAAGCAGGCTGGAGTGTTGACGATCTAGATTTAATAGAAGCTAACGAAGCATTTGCCGCACAAGCCATTTCCGTCAATAAAGGCCTAGAATGGGACGCGTCAAAGGTAAATGTTAACGGTGGAGCAATCGCACTTGGCCACCCAATAGGTGCATCAGGCTGCCGCGTTCTGGTCACACTTATCCATGAGATGTTAAAACGCGAAGCTAACAAAGGCCTAGCAACACTTTGCATCGGTGGCGGAATGGGTGTTGCCCTAGCGGTCGAGAGAATCTAATTAAACGTTGGTAAATGTTTGAGTTTTTCTTACCCAGTACTACACATTTATTAGGATGGTGTTGTGCTGGGCGTCAACAATAAAATATAGCTGGTCTTAATAGGCAGAGCTTAAACGCCTACACTAAAAGCAAGTTTTAACAATAAATAAGTAAAGCCTACTTCACAGTCTCTACTAATATTTGATCAAATATATACTTTCGCCATCTAACAACATTTAGATATTTTTATACATATAATTTTCTGCTTAACCGCCACTACCTTTCTATTTAAAGACGCGCCATTGAAAAAAGTATGCAACCAAACATATTCTTAATGGATATTTTACGCGCCGATTATTATTGGAAAATAAAAAAAATAACAATATACGATATTTCTTACTTGCAAATTAATACATAGTGAATGTATGTTTACTTCCTGATTGTGTTTTTCGCTAACAACTTTACGGATTAGCCAATTTTAACTGTATTCGAATAAAAGCATTTTGTTAGTGGTATTAAAAATAAAAACTAAATAGATAACATGCTTTTCAAGTAACTTTTTTAATAATTTATTTCTTTAATAATTTATTATAATTGCTCTATTTTGAAAAATTATTTCATTTTAACTTAATCAAATTTTGTTTGTTAGTTGTTTTTAACTATTTTTTATCATAAGGGTGTCACTAATGATTTCTTTAAGTAGATTTATTCTTGTGTTTGTATTTACCTGTGCTTTTTTGTCTGATGCATATGCTGCTGTTAATTGTATAAACCATCACACATGTAGAGGGCCGGCAAAAGACTTAGTTAAAGCTATGTGGGTCTATGGTGGTTCAGGAGCACGCCAACTCTTTGTGACAGCACCCTCAGCAGTCAATTTCTGGAACTGCAACCCTAACAACGAACACTCAACTAGTACCAATGTTATTATGAATGATAGCAATGTAGCATTCGAAGAAAACTATGCTCTTTTACTAGCCGCATACTTTTCTAATGCAGATATAGTCCTTCGTAGAGATGAGCATGCTCCAGGCTGCGTACTTAGATCCGTTCGTCTTTTTAGTCGATAGTAGCTCATCAGTATTAATTTTAATCTTCAAAAATTTAATGGGCGTTAATCATCAAACTGAATATTAGCTACTAATGTGGTCTTAATTTCTGAGATCTCACTAGTATTTTAATTATTACCCTTTGACTGGTATTTTCATGTGAACAAACTGATTTTTAGTATTTTATTGATCTTTATTTTTACAAGTGCCTATACAAACGCTGAGGTTAAATTTGTAAAATACAAAAAGTATTTGATCCAAGTAAATGAGCCCCAATGCAATAAGCCTAAAGTTATAGTATCCACAGATTTTGGGATTGTGCCTACTACTTCTGATGCAAATGAGCCTCAGGATTTAACGCATTATTTAGCTTATAGTAACCATTTTGATACAAGGGCAATTGTGGCATCTGCCGAGGGCACTGCTACGAGTTTAGCTTCTGCTATTAGCCATTATCAATTTGACTACCAAACTCATTTTCTTACCAGTGCTTTTGGAAATGAATTTCCAACACCAAATTATCTAAATAGCATTCTCTATACAGGTGTTGATGAACAAGTTAACCCCGAGCCCAACAACTCAAATTCGTCCACCATTAAGATCATTAACGAGGCAACTAATGCCAGCCCCGAATGCCTTTTAAACATTTTAGTTTGGGGGCCAATGACCGATGTTGCAGCTGCAGTCCACTACATGACCGAAGCCCAACGAAATAACCTAAGAATAGTTGCAATAGGTTCTTCAAATAGAAGCGGTGATGTGAACGCATGGCGTTATATCAAAAAATTCAAAGATACCGGCGGAACATTGTTTTCTGAAAACATTATTTTGATGGATCGCGGCAACCCAACCGACGCATTCCGTCGACTTTACTTAGGAAATACTTGTGCAGTCAATCCAGTGCTCTACAACGATAACGGGGTTATCGGTAGAACAGAAAATATTATGGATGATCTCACAGATAAAGTACCTACATCAGATCGTGGTCTTCGTGGCTTACTTCAATCGACACGGGGAAACTTTTCATCGGAACGATTAGCTAATTGGCAAAACTGTCAGACAAATAGTCGCAATAGTGCAAATAGTTTGAGGTTTGCAGACTCATTGTCGACATTGTATTTATTAGATTCTGTTTTAGGTTTTGATGGTGGGCTTCGACGTATCATTGAAGCTAACGACAGTACTGCCACAGGCATGGGTAATCCCGCAGTTTTGAGAAGGATTTACGATAATTTTAGAGCAAGAATGAATGATATTTATTAGAAGCAATATACTCCTGCTGCAATAAGAAATTACAGTGCCTGATTATTTCAATAAGATGATCACTGCCAGAGGCAATCCCAAAATAAACCAATCGAAAGATCTTAACTTCTTGGTCTGACAAATGGCCTGAAAAAGTCTCACACAATAACCTCGGTTTGATTAATCAGACCGGGGTTATTAATGGGCCACCCACCCCCCATCAACTAACACACTTGTTCCTGTTACCATGGAAGATAATTCTGAAGCTAAATATATAACGGCAGCAGCAACATCATCTGTGGATGCTAACTTATTCATAGGAATCTTGGACATCACAAAATTGGCAAACTCGGGGTTCTCTAACATTGGCTTTGTCAGAGCTGTTTCTACGAATGTTGGCGCAACAGAGTTAATTCTGATGTTGCTTTGCGCAAGTTCCACAGCCAAAGCCTTAGTGAACCCTTCAATTGCATGTTTAGTCGCGCAGTAAAGCGTTCGTTTAGGAGAGCCCACATGTCCCATTTGAGACGATATATTAACAATACTTCCTGCTTTATCGGCTTGCAACAAATTGCGCACAACAACTTGAGTAGCACGGAATACGCTCCCCAGGTTCATATCCACTATACGATCATAGGTGCTACGCTCAATTTCTATAAAAGGCTCAGGCTGATTACTGCCAACGTTGTTAATAAGGATATCAATATCTTTACGCGCCTCAAGGCGGCTTAGAAAAGCATCGCTAGTCACATCTTCCACCCAGGGAATAAGCTTATCACCTAAGTCGCCAGCTAACTCTAGTAGATCCGCTTCAGTTCGCGCGACGGCGATAACAGATGCGCCGGTTTTGACCAAAGCTTCAGCACAAGTGCGCCCGATTCCTTTACCTGCACCAGTAACCAAAGCCAGCTTACCACTCAAAAGAGTCGTGGAATAACCCGATATTTTTGAATTCGAAACCATTTCTTATTTACGCTTTTTTTCGACATTTATTGCTTAATATATCACTGAAGGTAGGCATCTTAAAGAATATTATTGCATTCGAAGTCATTTTTACTTAAGCTAATTCTGAATCGGCAAAATATTCAACGCCTCAAACAAGCGACTAACCAGGTTTTTATTATGATAAGAAAATTAAAAGAAGGTATCGATACAGAAGTTGCTGCAGATAATGATGCCAAAGTCCGTGAAATCGTAGAAACTACTCTTGCCGATATAGAGAAGCGTGGCGATAAGGCCGTTCGAGAATATGCGCAAAAGTTTGATAACTGGAAAAGCGGCCTACGTTTGAGTAAAGAACATATAGCCGCCTGCTATGATCGCTTGGATAAGGCAGTTATTGAAGATATCCGATTCGCGCAAGAACAAGTTAGAAACTTTGCGCAAAAGCAAAAAGATGCTCTTAAAGACATTGAAGTAGAAACGCTTCCTGGTGTTGTGCTGGGGCATAAAAATATTCCTGTAAATAGCGCAGGATGTTATGTGCCAGGGGGCAAATACCCTCTCGTGGCTTCAGCCCATATGAGCATTGTTACAGCCAAGGTTGCGGGCGTGAAGCGCGTTATTGCATGTGCCCCCCCGTTTCAGGGCGAACCTAACCCGGCAATTGTTGTAGCAATGGATATGGCTGGTGCAGATGAAATCTACTGCCTAGGCGGAATTCAAGCTGTAGGCGCCATGGCGATAGGTACTGAAACTATCGCGCCGGTAGATATGCTAGTGGGACCAGGTAATGCTTTTGTTGCCGAATCTAAGCGACAACTATTTGGTCGCGTCGGAATTGATCTGTTTGCCGGCCCAACAGAGACGCTAGTGATTGCCGACGACTCTGTAGACGGTGAGCTTTGTGCGACAGACCTACTCGGCCAAGCTGAGCATGGGCCAAATTCTCCAGCCATATTGCTCACAAACTCACAGGCGTTAGCTGAAGCGACTGTGGCTGCCATCGAAGAGCAACTCAAGACCCTTGAAACAGCAGAAATAGCAGGTGCAGCATGGCGTGATTACGGTCAAATTATTGTTTGTGACACCTATGAAGAAATGGTCTGCGTAGCCGATGAAATCGCATCCGAACACGTACAAGTCATGACAAAAGACCCAGAATTCTTCTTAAACAACATGACAAATTACGGTGCATTATTCCTAGGGCCGGAAACTAACGTCTCATACGGCGACAAGGTGGTTGGCACTAACCATACGCTACCCACCAAGAAAGCGGCGCGTTATACTGGCGGTCTATGGGTTGGCAAGTTCATCAAAACATGCACTTATCAACGCCTTACCGAAAAAGCCTCCGTGCATATTGGCGAATATTGTTCTCGACTCTGCGCAGTTGAAGGCTTTATGGGGCATAAAGCTCAAGCAGACATTCGCGTGGAACGCTATGGAAAAAAAGACGCCTGATAATAAACGCAAAACCGTATTAACAACATCGCGAAATTCGCGCAAAAAACGCTCTACCTCTTACGATGTTTCGCGAATGGCGGGCGTTTCTCAATCTGCAGTATCGAGATGTTTTAAACCAGGAGGCAGTGTCTCTGCTAAAACTCGAGCAAAAGTAGAGGCAGCTGCAAAAAAACTAGGCTATCAACCTAATGCTATAGCTAGGGGATTAATTACCCGCAGATCGAATATTGTCGCCGTTATTATTACCGAGTTAACCAATTTAAATTACCCAGAAGTTCTATCCCAACTCAATAAGATCCTGGGACAAAAAGGTATACATATTTTGCTGTTTACCTTCGGCAGCAAGGAAAATATTGATAACGTCCTCGATCAGGTATGGCAATATCAAGTAGATGGAATTATTGCGGCAACGCAATTTACCGATAAGCAAATAAAAGCTTGCTTTGAACGCGGCACGCCGTTGGTATTTTATAACTCAGTATATGCTGATAGCTCAATTAACTCCGTTTGTTGCGATCATGAAGAAGGCGAACGACAACTGGTTGAAAGTTTATTAAAGGACAAACGCAAATCTTTCGTCGTAATGAGTGGCCCCAAAGAGTCAGCAGTTAGCACCGCGCGTACACGTGGAGCAATCAACACACTGAACGAAGGGGATGTCAGTGTTTTACAGCTATCAGGCGATTACAGTTACCAAAGTGCACGCGAGTTAATACGTGAGATGTTCGAAAATAAAACCTTCGAACCCGATGCGATTGTATGTGCTAATGACACGATGGCAATTGGTTGTATCGATGCACTACGCCATGAATACAATATGAAAGTACCCGAGCAAGTAGCTGTTGTCGGCTTTGACGGTGTTTCACAAGCACGCTGGGCGAGTTATGAAGTCACCACCGTTGTTCAACCGGTGGAACACATGGTGGAGGCGGCAGTTAATATGCTAATAGAACGCATCGAAAACCCTGAGTCACCGGCTGAGAAGCGTCTATTCGCAGGTAAGCTAATAGCAGGGCGTAGCGCCTTGTTGAATTAATAATAGTTAATTTTTATTCGAGAAGAGTATGGCCTCTATTCACAACAACTTTCGCCAGCGTTTATTAGAAAAGCAATTATTAGTAGGCACATTTCAGAAAACTCCAGCCATGATGATTTCTGAAGTACTAGCGAAAACAAATCTTGATATAGTCTGCCTCGATGCTGAGCACTCGCCATTTGACCGCAAAGATATAGACGCCTGCATACTCGCATTCAGATCAGAACAAAAACCTTCGATCGTTAGACCTGCCTCAGGCGCACCAGAACAAATACTCAATGCACTTGACTGCGGAGCAACTGGCATATTAGTACCTCATATCGACAGTGTGGAAAAAGCCAAAACACTGGCTAAGATATCTCGCTATGGTGATGGTGGCCGAGGTTATGCAGGCTCCACTCGAGCGGCGCTTTATACAGGTCGGAATATTGAAGAAAATATAGAGCACAATAAAAACGAAAATACTGTTATTGCCCAGATAGAAGACTTAGCAGCACTAGAAGTTATTGATGAGATTGCTCAGGTAGAAGGGATAGATGGCCTGTTTATCGGAATGGCGGACTTAACAGTATCTCTCGGCTGTCGATCCCTAAAAGATGAGCCGGTGATTAATGCCGCTAAACATATTTGCAAAGCAGCGAAGTCGGCTAATCGAGCGGTGGGTATTTTTGTTGGTGATATGAATGATATTCCTTTTTGGCAAGAACAAGGAGTAAGTCTCTTTCTCCTCAATTCAGAACATGGCTTCATTAAACAGGGCGCCAATACCCTACTAGATAATTTTAAATAAAGTTGGGGTAGCCATGCCTAACTTATGCCGGCAAGCTCATTCAGCCCGCCGATGACTTCGAATGCATTCTTGTATGAAATACAGTGCAAACATGAAGAGCTCACTTTAAACATCACGGACATATCTCATGAACCCAACAGATTTAAAAGCATTACTGCTTCCATACCGTCTGGCAACACAAAGCTACATAGCTGACGAAGTGCATCATGCTCTTCATGCAATACTAGCTCCAGACGCGGATATAAAGATGTGCCATCCTTTTGGCCCTTTAAAAGGGGCAGATGCTTTTATGGATACATGCCTTACGCCACTTAGTAAAGCCATGCCCGATCTTGAGCGCAGAGATATGATAATGCTTGCAGGTGAGACACCGGAAGGCTCACAATGGGTTGCGTGCATGGGCAACTATATGGGGACATTTCTATCACCGTTGTTAGATATTCCTCCTACAGGGCATCTCTCTCACATGCGCTATCATGAATTTTTCCGTATTGAATCTGGGAAAGTAGTCGAGATGCAGGCTATTTGGGATTTACCAGAGTTAATGGTGCAAGCAAAGAGTTGGCCGATGGCACCTCAACTGGGCTCCTTCCTGTGCACTCCAGCGCCTATGACATGCGACGGCTTGCAGATATCAGGCGATGGTCAAAAAACTTACAAACATGTAATTGCGATGCTAGAAGACTTATGTCGTCACCCGGCTAATCCCGACCCAAGCATCATGCAATTGGAAAAATATTGGCATCCGCGATGTAACTGGTATGGCCCCACCGGTATCGGCAGTAATCGAGGTATTGCAGGCTTTAGAAACTGGCATCAAATTCCATTCTTACGCGCAATGCCTGATCGTAAATTAGATGCAATGGGTAACTTAATGTCTCATTGGGTAGCTGAAGGTAATTATGTGTGTGAAACCGGGTGGCCTAATATGAGACTAACATTATCTCACGATGGATGGATGGGTATTGCACCTGCCGGCAAAGAAGTATTATTACGAAGTTTAGATTTTTGGCGAGTAGAAAATGGAGTGATTCGAGAGAATTGGGTGCTTGTGGATTTACTCGACCTATACCAGCAAATTGGTGTGGATGTCTTCGCACGTGTTCGAGAATTTAATAAAGCGAGAAATATAGGATCAATATCTGTTCCTAGTGGCTTAGATTCCATATCCTGATTACTGTAATAAAAAAACTACTAAACATATGCTCCATAGTATGTGTCTTAGGTCAAACTCGATAACATCAGTGCTAGTGTTGAACTTCATGTTGTAATTATAAAGCGAGAAAAAATTAATTTTGCGATATTGCCATTGAAAGTTAACGTAGAGAGCGATATCTGATTTCTAAGCTTAAGGAAATCAGATATCCAAACTAGAGAGCACAGCCTTAAAAGACAGTCTATTCTCTTGAGAGCGTGCATCCAGCTAAACCGGAACCGATTATCACTAAATCAAAATGTGTTATAAAACGGTCTAACATACTCAACCTCTAGATTTCGATCACCTCAAAGTCACTTTTACCTACTCCACAGTCAGGGCACTCCCAATCATCTGGGATATCATCCCACTTTGTACCAGGTGATAAACCATCTTGCGGTGCCCCTTCGGCTTCGTCATAAATCCAGCCACAAATAATACATTGCAATTTTTTCATTGCGGTCCCCTGTGCAGAATGATTTTTAAATCAGCCGTATAATTAAGTATCAGATTACTCTGTTTTAAAAAATAAGATTTATTGGTCGTAAGTCCTAGTAAATCGGTAGAATGCAGAATTCTTTTCCTGTTCTTTTTGACGCCAACCATAACGTTTAGGTGCTTCCGTTTCTATTTTCAGCGTCCGGTAAATAAGCCAGTCATATAAAGAAAGAAAGTTATGTAGGTTCTTGGCCGAGTTAGGACCTCGGCTATGATGATGATGATGAGTTGTTGGGAATGTAAATACATGTGCTAACCCATGAAATATTTTTCTAACTAACGGATTAGAATGATTTAAAAGGTATAAATCATAATGCCAGTTGGTATGGACGTGTAACGCCCATAATCCTTTAATAATTACTCCATATATGAAAATTTCTGCTAAACCAAGGTAAAGAGCGATAAAACTGAACCAAACATTTGGCATGACAAACCAATACATCCAACCTTCAACGAAGGTCTGGCCAACGGTCATTTGAGCTTTTTCATCATCATTACCAATAAGGTGGTGTGGGCGATGTGCAGTTCGGAATATTTTATGTAAGGGTCGCAATATTTTTAATTTTGGAGTCCGGCTATGAGCTAGCCAGTGACCGAGCCCATGAAAATATTCTTCAAGCATTACAAACGCCAGCAGGCTCCACCAAAAGTATTCTTGCTCAAGATGAGCTAGAACGCCCTGATAAGGAGCTAAGAAAACGCCTGCTATTGTGAAGATCATCACCATAACTATAGGGCGTTGTATGAGCGTTATACCCACAGCACATATTGCCGCCATTTTTAAATCTGTAACATTTAGTATGCCTTTGCGGTAGTTACCCGTCATGAATTCGTAAATAACGCAAAGCAAAAAGAATGATGAGACAATTATCGTTTCCACTTTTAATCTCCCAACGTTTTATATGTCAGTCAAATATTATTTGACTTCATTTTCAGACCGTCCATATATGCTATTATTGACACAGTCATTCATCCAATGGATTATTAAAATAACAGTCATTGACAATGGTGATGCTAACAACTTTAGCTGGGCGAGATAAAGATGAAAGACTTAAGAAATGTTGATCTTAACCTCCTGGTAGTATTTAACGCGCTCGCGGAAGAGGAGCATCTAACTCGAGCAGCCGAGAAGCTTCACCTTAGCCAGCCAGCTGTTAGTAATGCACTCGCTCGCTTGAGAGATTTTTTTGACGACGAACTTTTCGTTCGTGCACCTAAAGGAATGAAACCCACTAGGAAGGCTCGAGCATTAAAGCAACCAATAAAACAAGCACTCGAAATTATCCAAAACCAGCTTCTTGATCAAGATGTGTTTGAAAGCAAAACAGCGAAGAACCACTTTTCTATTGCAGTAAACAGCTATGCTGAATTTGCACTTCTACCGAGGCTTATCGGTAATTTTCGCACTGAAGCTCCGAATGTAGTGTTGGACATATTTCCTGAGAGCGATGCCACCACAGCTGAGAAATTGAGATCTGGAGAATTAGACATCGCCTTAGATTACCTTTCTCTTCAAGGTAAAGATTTTATTGAAGAACCTTTTTTCGAAGAAGAGCTGGTCGTGGTTGCGGCCAAAGACCATGCTGAATTAAGAAATGGTCTTACAATTGATTTATATAACTCTCTGCCTCAACTCTCGATGCACCCGAGAGGCCATAGAGGAAGCCATACCGAGATTTTACTCGGCAGAAAACATATAAACCGAAATATTGTAATGTCAGTTTCAAATCTGATCAGCTTCGCTCCGTTAGTCGCGAATTCGGACATGATTTGTACACTGCCAAAACGACTTGCAAAGCACTTTGAAAAACAGCTAGCAATCAGCATATATGAATTACCATATAATCTCGATAAAATACCCATATTTATGATTTATCATCGAGATCGCGTGAATGATCCAGCACACAAATGGTTGCGAAACAAAATCACATTTCTTGCCACATTGAAAAATTAGTCTACGTAAGACTTTCTTACCCAAATTTTAAGGCCAACCTGTCACTGGTTGAATCAAAATCTCGCAGATAACTAGAAAAACCACATAAAACACTTATCACTACCATAACATCTTCATCTTATTATAATGTTGGGTCATACGAGATGCTCATATCAATTTGAAGATAATAAAGATACGCTAACGTGTTAAGAAACGTCTATTCGGACAGGCAATCAATCGATCATTACATGTTTACTTGTTTAAATCGATCTAAGCTTAGAGAAGTCAGTTGATTTGAAATAACGTTAGATCAATCCAATAGGCAGCTTTAAAGGTGTTTAAAAAATTAATATTACAACCAGTAATGAATTGGTTTTTGAGCCAGTTTGTAAATGCTGTCTGTTAAGGTAAACCAGCTGCGCTGTGTGTATAATTTGATTTGTTAAATCCAAGACACTTTTATCAAGTACGGACTATCTCACTATCGAATATATAGAACCTGTATTTAAGCCATATGAATAGGCTAAGTCTCCTATACTCCAAGTGAGTGATGGATGTTAATATAACTGCTCAGATGCTAAGTACTAGAAGGGCTTTACCTGCTGATGGGGATGCCATAACGATCTATATTAGCAGTTTAGAGGAAATTTTCGAAAAAATTAATCTGACTTCAAACAAACCAAAGGAGACTCCGTTTGAACAAAAGTGGCACAGAGGTCTTGGGTTAATAATTTTATTGGTATATGTGTCAATTAAATTTTGATTTATATTCATTAGTTTGGTCTATTTAGTGCGGTTTTTATTGTTATATTACCGAGAAGTATTTTCATCAAGATGAATTAAGATTGTAGTTAAATGAAGGAACCTATTATTTTATTGCCGGGCATGATGTGCGACGGCCGTTTATTTACACCACAGTATGTAGCACTTTCAGCGCAGCAACCAGTCACGGTAGCGGCGATTACTGGTAGAGCAAGTATTGAAGCATTAGCCGAAAATATTCTAGCAAATGCTCCCCCTACTTTTGCGCTCGCGGGACTATCAATGGGTGGCATTGTTGCCATGGAAATTATCCGTCAGGCACCGGGAAGAGTATCTCGCTTAGCTTTAATGGACACAAATCATTTGCCCGACCCTCCTGAGCGCATAGCAATTAGAGAGAGGCAAATTCAACAAGCTCGCCAAGGACACTTAAAAACAATTATGCGTGAGGAGATGAAACCCAATTATCTTGCCGAAGGAGAAAATCGCGATCACATTTTGGATTTATGTATGAGTATGGCCGAATCTCTTGGGCCAAAAGTTTTTGAGCAACAGTCACGAGCACTAGCTAAACGTCCTGACCAGAGGGAAACATTACGCCACATAAAAGTACCAACTCTTATCTTATGTGGAGAAAGTGATAGGCTATGTAATGTCGAAAAACACCAAATTATGCATAATTTAATCTCTCACTCCGAGCTGGTCGTCATCCCTAGAGCCGGTCATTTGCCTACACTTGAACAACCAGAGCTAACAAATAAAGCCCTAAATCGCTGGCTAAGAGTAGCGACTTGAAGTGTATTAGTTGCTTGTGCTATTGCGCTTAAAAATACTCGAACTTCTGGCAAAAACGTCTAGTCCCTGTTGGCTCAACCAATAGGGAATATCTATAAATATCCAGTTCTCCACTAGCTTATCCCCTTCTCGTCGATAAACATCGACTACTTGCATCTCGGCATTTTTCGAACCACCAGGGAGACCTAACCAACCACCAATAGGTGAATTGGATAGATTCGGCCAACCAAAAAAGCAAGCGTAGTTTCCTTCAGCAAAACGACACTCGTGGCCATGAAACTTCTTATCTTCTAGGTTTTCTCGAAAAGGCAACTGATGTTGCTCTTGGTAACGCTCAATAGTATATGTGGCGCCGACACCTGCAGGACCATACCACAACATATCTTCAGACCAAGTAGACTTTAAAATATCCACCGAACAGCCCATTGAACCGCTGTCATTGAGTGCCGATAAATCATCTATCATACGATCTAGCAAATCCAGAGTCTCACTAGACTGCTCTGTGGGAGCATCATCAAACAATAACCCGTCATGTGTACGTGGACCTGGATAATTAAAAAAAGTGCCAGTAGATGGCGGCAAAGGATTAACACCAGCAATCATCATTAGGCCAATGAGATCCACAAACAACCCACTGCGTGTTATCACCCCGTTCTCAACACAATTAAACTCGGCATAACGAAGGTTGGCAAGTCGGCGAGTATGAGGAATACCAAGAATATCTTGGTCAAACAAGCCCATAAAGTTTCCCATACTCATCACCCACACTTCGCCGTTGCCATATTTATTATTGCCGGCAATAAAAATATCTTCACGGCGTTGCATACGTGAAAAAGCCTTCATAAGAGGAATCCAAAATACTTCAGCAACTGCTTGTGCTCCTTGTTGTTGACGAAATGGATAAACGCCTTGCCAGGAATAATCATCGCTTACATAGCTGGCCAGCACTTGGGCAATATTTTCGGGGGCAGAGTTTTCTATTGCTTCAAAATATTCACGTATTAACTTTTTTTCTGATTGATACTGAATCATTGGTATTCACATGTTGTTCTAACAAAAATTACTGGACTTTATTGAGGCCATTTCTATTAGCAAGGTTTAGCCGAGACGAGCAAACCAAGCCAAAAATAGTAATATACCTACAAAGAAAACAGGCAATAGCCAGACTACTGGCTCCACTTTACCTGGCACCAAGTACCAGCCACCAGACGTCATCGCCTTGCCTTGATCACGAAACATTTTTATTTGTCCGGGTACGCTGTATTGATGCCACTCTTGTTTAAAGCCATCTAAAGCGACACTTGCTAGCCAAGCTACAACAAAGTTTATTGCTCCGGCAATAACAGGATACCAAGGCCAAGCAATTTCCGGTCTATCAACACCCATAGCAAGCCATATTGGGTCAACAGCAGGCTTTAAAATATCCAAAGGAACGATAAAAAGCAGGCCTAAAAATCCGGCAACAATACCTACTAGTAAACCTCTTTGCGATACCTGCTTGGAAAAAAAGCCCATACCATACATACATAGCTTAGCACCTACGACATAGGAGCCAACTTTTGATAAGACTTCCAGAATCGAGCCTTTGCCTCCTGCAAATGAAATAGCAATTGGGATAATCATTATGCCCCACAATACGGTAAAAATGCGGGAAACATTTAGGTAATGAGCTTCATCAGCATCGGGCTTATAAAATTTTCTATAGAAGTCCGTCACGCTGATTGTTGCTAATGAGTTTAGTGCTGAAGAAGTGGAAGACATAGAAGCGGAAATAATAGCGACGGTAATCAAGCCTAACAAACCCGGTATCGCTAAACTATTAGAAAAAATAAGCATGATTTGATTCGGCTGCTCAAATGGCTCGCCCTTATAATAGACAAACAGTAACGCACCAATAAGGAAAAATACAAAATATAAGAAGAATGCCGCAAACCCCATAACTAAATAAGATTTTTTTGCGTCACCAATATTTTTAGCCGCAAGCGCTCGTTGAGCCATAAATTGATTAGCACCATACACTGTTATGTGATAAAGGGTCATGGCAAACACACCGGCCCATATTGTTGGCGCTATGGAAAAATCCAGTTCAGTCCTAATGGGATTAAGTTTGCCATGCATGTCTAAAAAATTGAGCGCTTCGGGAAAGGAATCAATAGATGAAAGCAGCGAAACCAGAACAACACAAGCACCTAAAATTAAAATAATACCCTGTAGTACATCCGTCCATATAACGGCATTCATACCGCCAAGCATGGTATAGACAACAACGATAATGGCCATCACAACAATCGCGGTAGTCGCACTTATATCAGTAATGAACGTTACAACAAATGCCGTTGCCGTTAATATTGATGCAGCACCGACGCTCATGGTGAACATAAAGAGTAGACCCATAACCATGCACGATACTGAACCAAAGCGACGCTCTAAATATTCATATATAGAGGCAACACCACTGTTGTAGAAAAAAGGAATGAAAAAGACAATACAAACAAAGATAACAAGGGCGTAGTTAACATGAATAGCCAACGCAGCCATACCGTCACCGTAGGCCCATGCAGGCCCACCCAAAAAAGAAAGAGCGCTTACATAAGTTGCCAATACAGAGATACCAATTGCCCACCAAGGTGCGGATCGGTCTCCGAGATAGTAATCTTCAGCAGTATTAACTCGGCGGCTCATCAACCATCCCAAGCCTATATTCGCTAGCATGTATATGATTACGATGGACCAATTTAATATGCCGAAATCAACCACAATGATTCTCCTTTCTAGATATATACTACCTATGGACGAAATTTGAGCATTATCATCATTACATGGCTAGGGCCTGTTAACACTCTGTTTTTTATTATGACAAGCAGATTAATTGACTACGGATGCAATTTCAATCACCAATCCCATTCATAACGAATTTCTTTCTCATTTATGATCTCATAAAGTTTATATATGCAATATATTAAGGCGTATTTAGCACAAGGATAGTGCTCTACTAGAGCTAGTTATGCCCCATCCTCTTCTTTAACATTATTACATAGAGCATTATCACGGTTATAATAGAGCAATTTACTGAATTCGAAGTCAAAATAGGCTGCTACATATTGTAAGTGCCTTGGCAACGTTAAATACACCCATCATCCCGATATATCGGCAGAGAGAACACATATGGCAAACAAAATCCGTACCACTCATGTAGGATCATTACCGCGTAGCCAGGACGTTGTTGATTTCATTTTCTCACGGGAAAAAGGAGAACAATATGATCAAACTCAGTTCGATAAGGTTATGAGTGATCATGTTGCAAAGGTCGTTGCCAAACAGGTAGAGGCGGGTATTGATATTGTCTCAGACGGAGAAACATCGAAAATATCATATGCCACTTATGTCAAAGATCGCTATAACGGTTTTGGTGGTGATAGTGAACGCAATGCTCCGGCTGATTTAAAGCTTTTTCCAGATTTTCTGAAAAAGCTTTCACAACAAGGTGGAACTCCGGAATATTCACGCCCTGTATGCAACGCCGAGATTTCTACGAAAAACACGAGCGATTTAAATAACGATATTTCAAATCTCACTACAGCTATAAATCAACATAAAGCCCAACAAGGATTTATGAATGCCGCCTCTCCCGGCGTTATTTCTTTATTCCTACCCAATAAGCATTATTCTAGCCGTGAAAAATACCTGCAAGTATTGGGCGACGTTATGAAGCAAGAGTATGAAACCATTGTCGATTCTGGTTTACATTTACAACTGGATTGTCCAGATCTAGCTCTATCTCGACATATGTTATTTACAGACTTAAGTGATGAAGAATTTGTATCTATCGCTAACCTACATGTCGAAGTCCTCAATCATGCATTGCGTGATATAGATAAAAGTAAAGTACGCGTTCATATTTGTTGGGGTAACTACGAGGGGCCGCATATTTGCGATATCCCTATGAATAAAATGTTCGATACTTTGATGAAAGTTGACGCGCAATATTTATTATTCGAGACATCTAATCCTAGACATGCACATGAATGGACAATTTTTAGAGATCGAAAGTCAGAAATACCACAAGAGAAAGTTTTAATACCGGGCGTTATTGATAGCACAACAAATTTCGTGGAACATCCAGAGTTAATTGCACAACGACTGCAACGCTTTACAGACATCGTCGGAAAAGAGAGAGTTATCGCAGGATCAGACTGTGGATTTGGTACTTTTGCAGGCTTCGGCGCTGTCGCACCTGATATTGCTTATGCCAAGCTTGCGAGTTTAGTAGAGGGTGCCTCTCTAGCAAGTTCACAGTAGTGAAGTTATTGTAGGATCTATTTGGTAAAAAATGGTGTTTACCTATCCAACTAATTACTACAATGGATAAGTAAACACCGATGCTTACGCACACGCTTTAAAACTTGGTTCGAATTCTGACACCGGCATTACGAGGAAACAAAAAGCCTGTTTGCACTAAGTCATCACTGTTGTTATTGCCACGAGCAAGAACCGCTTCATCCTCTAAGTTTTCGACAAAAGCTTCAACACTGTATTTGCCTTCAACACTTTCCCAAGTTAAACGGATATCTGTTTTAGTAAAGCTGTCTTGTAACTGCGTAGGATCTGGGCCAATAATATTACTGGTGAAGTATTCGTCGCTGTAGTAGCTTTGAAGATATGGCGTAAGCGAGCCATTATCGCCAAGATCAAAACGATAGCTCGCACTTAGGGACAAGGTTACTTCTGGTGACCATGGCGTTACCTCCCCGTTTAGATCGATGAAAGGCTGTACCTGACCGCGATATAATTGATAAGGGTTATTTGCACCAAATACACCGTACTCTGAGTCTAAGTAGGAAAAATTAGCAGATAAAGTCCAGGCATCATCGGGCACATATACCGCTTCTATCTCAATACCTTTGGCTTCAATTTCACCGCCGTTGGTAGAAATACTTTGAACAATTCCGCCTACAGGGATTTGTAGCTGTGTTAATAAGTTATCGTACTCAGTCATATGAGCAGCGATATTTAACTTTAGCGTATTGTCGAGCAGGTAACTTTTATAGCCTATTTCTAAAACCGATGACTCTTGTTCATCTGTTGCGCCACCAACATTGACTGCTCCCGATAAAAAGCCTGTGGAATACGTACCGTAGAATAAACTCTCAGAGCCCAAGTCATATTCAAAACCGAGCCGATAAGTAGTGTTGTCATACTTTTCTGAAACCAGAATAGCATCGCTCGCATTTCGATTAATAGAAAACACATCACGACTAAAAGCTGGCACTATCGTCGGAGAAGCGCCGTTAGCTAAAATCGGATTAACAACTCGATCGACTGTGCCATCACCATTAGTGTCACCTGTAAAGTTGCTGCCCGCACCATCGAGAGATTTATCTTCTTCGCTATAACGCAAGCCAGTAATCAGGCGGAAGGCGTCACTCAATGACCATTCTACCTCACCATAAACACCGATCGTGTCACTCTCACGAAACGCGCTGTCTGCAAAAAAACCATTAATATTGATATCTCTAGAAACTATGGGTGTGCCCGATAAAATAGGCAGTTCTTGGCCATCAGGTGCAGTAGCCGTTCCTCTTACACTATCGTCGCGAAGAGTCGCTTGGAAAATTGAAAAGCTAGTGAATGTTTCATCAGATGAATAATAAAGGCCACTTGTCCATTGAATTGGGCCGTCGCCATTGGATGATATATTAAATTCCTGGCTAAATGATTCCAACGTTTCATCATAACCACCAATAGAGTTCGGGTTAGGGCTGAAATCAAAATCAAAACCAAATAGGTTTTCAAAATCTGTATAGTTACTAATAGATTTTACCGTTATGCCATCAAAATCTATTGAGCCACTTAATGTAATCGTCTCTTCTCTTAAGTCTACTTCAGGAGCATAATCTTGTGAAATTGTGTAGGCAGGATCGAAGTCGGCAACATTGGGAACACCACCAGAGCCTCTAACGGGATTTGCACAATTGGTCACAGAACCGAAAGGATCAGTTAAACCTTCTGGCGTCTCACGCCGACAGATAAATGTATAACCAAACAATCCAGCCTCGCGGCCATCTTCCTCACTCAACTGATAAATAAGTTTCCATTCCATGTTATCAGTCGGTCGCCAGAGTGTGCTAATACGATAGTTTTTATCATCTTGCGCACCTATATCTGGCCCAGCCAAATTAGTGATGTAGCCATCGCTCTTGTCGGTAGAAACGGCGAGACGAACGGCAAAGGTATCGCTCACGGGAAGATTTAATGCACCTTGTATCTTGGTACGATCAAACCGTTCGAAAGACAAATCCGTATAGCCTGAAACACCATCCTCAAAACTGGGAGCTCGAGTATACAAATTGAAAGCACCAGCGAAGGTGTTACGACCGTAGAGAGTGCCTTGCGGGCCTTTTAAAAACTCCACTCTCTCGACATCAAAAAAAGCGCGAGATTGTTGTGACGCTCGAGGCTTATATACACCGTCCACAAAGGCACCAACAATCGATGTGGCATCACCAAAAGTGTTAGATGAATTAGCTCCACGCACGTTGAATTTAGCATCATTTCCCACAAAAGCGTAGTTGACACCAGACACCAGCAATTCAACCCGAGATGCGTCAGTAATACCGCCTCGCTTTAAGGCTTCCTCATCAAAGGCTTGTACTGACAAACCAACATCTTGCACGCTCTCAGCACGTTTTGTCGCGGTAACTATGACCTCTTCTAGCTGGGCGTAAGTGGTAAGTGGCGATACAGATAGTGTTAAACCAATAGCTTGTGCCAGCTTCGATTTGTTTAGTCTAGCGTTGATCATCCTGCACTCCCATTCTATTTATCTGAAGTTAGCACTTCTTTTTAATATGATTTTCTGTCTATTCGGACGGGCATTAGTACAGCCTAATCCATGAGGCGCCTGAAAATATTTATACTTCGAATGCAATATCAAGTCAATGCAGGCCCATCATTGGTTTTAATATGACCAACCCTCAAAAATGACAAAAATTTCTTATAATTGATTTTATTAGGTCAAAAAAACAATAATTTGCACAATTTTAGTTAATATAAACCTATTTTCGTCGTCAAAATTAATTTTCAAACATTTGTTATTTAGTGGATCACACCAACCAACTGGGTATTTAATGTTGTTTTTTGCATTCGAAGTACATTATGATGACTGTTAGAAAAAGAACAGATACATTCTTATTTTCCCCACAAAACACCATCTGATTTTTTGCATGATAAGCGAGACAATGGCAACCACAATGGCTAACCACGAAAAAGAAATTGAACAGTGTATTATTCGCCGTAAGGATATGCAGGCATGTAAAACGGCCTTTATCGATGCACGTACACCGGGAAGCGATAAAAAAGAGAACTTTTGCTTAATTGGCGGAGGGGTTGCCGAAAACCCGGATCAGATAGTGCACATCGATACCCCACATGGTTTTAACATTGGCGCAGCGAAGCAGCCCAACGGCTGCAAGAACTCACATCACAGCCACGATACTGAAGAAGTGTTTATGGTTCATAGTGGCGAATGGAAATTCACTTGGGGCGAAAATGGTACCGATGGTTCAGTCATATTGTCTCCTGGAGACGTTATTTCCTTGCCCGTTAACATGTTCCGCGGATTCGAGAACGTTGGTCAAGATGACGCTATGTTATACGCGATTTTGGGTTTAAATGACGACGGCACTGCCGGCCGTGTAACATGGGCGCCCTACGTCTTTGATAATGCAAAAGAGCATGGGCTGGTACTACTTGAAGACGGGCGTCTAATCGATACTGCCGCTGGCCAGCAAGTTCCCGAAGACGCTTCTCAAGTAATACCGACAACATTAGAAGAAGCTGCAAAAATTGACACTTACTCTGTCGATGAAATGATAGCGAACGTTTATCGTAAGGACACAGTCACGGGAGAGATTAAAGGAGGCCTCAACGTTCATCCTGGAGTTAGAGAGATACCATTAATAGGCTCTGCTAACCCCAACGAAGATCTGGAAGATGCTTACATTAATCGCCATCACCGTTTTCATCTAAGATTACTGCAACTTGAAAGCGATGCACAGGTTCCCACACACCAGCGATTTGAAGAAGAAGTTATAATTGTTCAAAGTGGCGAAGTTAGTATAGATATCGATAGCTATTGCACAGTATTACATAAAGGAGATTTAGTAACCGTTCCCGTTAATGCTAAAAGATCATTGAAAAATAATGGGCAAGAACCGTCGGAATTATTTTTTGTACGCCGTGGTAACTACCCTAAAGCCCCTAACTATATGTAAGCTTTATTCAATAAAAATATCATTTAACAGATATATTAATTTTTAAAGACAAGAGAGAATTTATGTCTCGAATGCTTGGTCATTTTGACAGCGCGCCTAAAACACACAGCGAAAATACAAATATGCAAGGCTTCGATCCTGAATTTGCGGATATTGTCGACTATATTTTGCGAATTACTTACCGAATCTGGGAAGGCAAACAAGTTGGCCTCTGCCGAGACTACTATTCTGAAGAATGTCCAGTTTACACACTTGCTGGTATGACGGTTGGTTGTGAGCAGGTAACTCAAAATACCATAAATACTCTTGGTGCTTTTCCCGATCGAACACTGGCAGCAGTGAATATTATTTGGGGAGGCGATGATAAAGAGGGCTACCACACTTCGCATCTAATCGATACTGAAATGACTAACCTTGGTGACAGTGAGTTTGGGCCTGCATCTGGCGAACATGGACGAATTTTTGTTATTGCACACTGCATTATTAAAGCTAACAAAGTGGTAGAAGAATGGTTAGTTCGTGATAATTTTTCCCTCGCAGAGCAACTCGGTTTTGATCCAATAGAAGTGGCAAAAGAAAGTGCGCGACAGCCATTAGAAGAGCGTTTTGTACATTGGATGGCAAGCGAAAAAAACCGCGTTAAACAGCATGTCAATAATCAGCGTAAAAAGCTTGACGCAAGCCAAGAGCAAAAAGAAACGCTGCTTGCATCACTTCACAATATTTGGAACTGCCAAATGATTGGTGACGTCCAGCAGCTATACACACAAGGTGCAAAAATTTTTGCTCCAGCCAGTACCGAAATAGCAGGCTTCGACGCAATCATGGATTTCTATATTGCCTTGCAAGCGAGCTTATCTGATCTAAAAGTCTCATTTGATTATATATGCAGTACTTCTGACAAAGACAATGGTGAGAAGATTGCCGTGCGATGGACAATGGTAGGCAATCATACTGGCAACCGCCTGTTTGGTAAACCAAGTGGCAAGGAAATATTAATTATTGGTGAAAGCCAATATCATATGGTTGACGGAAAAATACAACAAGAATGGACTGTGTACGATCAACTTGCCGTTTATAGCCAGATATTTCGAAATTATGCCTAAGCCAGCAATAGACTTTCCATATGAAATTTATGATGCTCATCATCATTTTTGGGATTTAGACCAAGTACATTATCCGTGGCTTGCAACCAAAGGCATCAAGCGTTTCTTTGGTGATCCTGCCCCTATTCAGAGAAATTATCTTTACCACGATTTACAAAAAGATATTGGCCAGCTACCAGTTAAAAAGTCAATACATATTCAAGTAGGTGCTGATAAAGACCAACATTTCTTAGAATCCCAAACCATCCAGGATATCGCTCAAAGTAAAGGCCTGGCGGATGGTATTATTGCCTACGCATCCTTAGAGTCCGATGATATCAATCTGCAATTAGATCAGCTGACCACGCTACCTAATTTACGCGGTATCAGGCAAATTATTGGCCGCTCACCGCAAGAAGACAAAATAACAGGAACAGACAAATTAACCAACGATTCAAAATGGTTAGAAGGACTTAAGGAATTAGAAAAAAGAAATTTAAGTTTTGACCTACAATTAATTCCAGATCAAATGTTGAAAGCAGTCAACATATTTCAACAAGTACCAAACTTGAAAGTAGCCTTATGCCATTGCGGCTCACCTTGGTATCGCGATAGTGATGGCTGGGCAATGTGGGAAAAAGGATTAGTATCTATCGCTGAGTTACCTAACAGTATGTGTAAAGTATCGGGCTTGAGTATGTTCGATCATCAATGGACAGTAGATAGTTTACGCCCGATTATCGAAACAGTAATATCAATATTTGGCAGTGAACGCGTAATGTTCGGCTCCAACTTCCCTGTAGATAAGCTCCATACAGATTATGCAAGACTTTGGTTTGCCTATTTAGAAATAGTTAACGGCATTCATCAGTTAAATGATGTTCAAAAACAAGCTATGTTTAGAGATAACTGCGCACGTTTTTATAAATTAGAAAGCGAAAATAAGGCCTAAAGTTCATCCTATTTTCGACGATAAATTCTTCTTTGTATTTGTTCAGCACTGGGTAATTTAGGCTTGAAGTGAATTGCCATACCTCGAATAAGGAATACAATTAAAAAGCCTGCAGATAGTGCAATCGTAGTGTTTACACCACAGTACAACGCCAGATAGCACAAACTACTGCCAGCCAAAGCCGCCATAGCGTAAATATCTTCTTTCAGTAATAATGGAGGCCCGCCACAAACAACATCTCTAATCAAACCACCGCCCGTTGCAGTGACTGTCCCCATCATCACACAGGTGATAAAACCGTAACCAAGCTCATATGTCTTAGCAGTTCCTAACACCGCAAAGAGAGATAATCCTAATGCGTCTGCCCAAACAAGAAATTTTACTTTATTCCATGAATTGTAAAGTATCGTAGAAATACCGCCCGCCAGAGCAATACCAATTACCCATGGTTCCTTCAGCCAAAACACAGGAACATCAAGTAAGGTATCTCTTAAAGTGCCACCACCAATAGCAGGTAACAAACTGATGACCAATATTCCAAATAAGTCCATATTGTGTCGAATTGCCACCAAACCACCTGAAATAGCAAAAACATAGATGCCGGCATAGTCTGCTAATGTAATTAAATTCATTTCTACAAATTGTCAATTATTGTTAACAAGGTCAGAGAATATGACGACACTATAGCGCTTAACACATATACCTTCACCCATTTCGTTGGGCCAATAGAGTAAAACTAATGGATGTTGACTTCAAAAGAACAAAAGACAGAAAATCATGAGAATAAACGTTGTAGCAGAGTAAATAGGAAAGACTATTTCGGTTATAACTAGTAACTGAAATAGCCTAAAATTGTAGATAAACTACAAGCGCATTAGCACAGACGACTAAAACACTTGCAGTTAGTTTTCTCAAAAACTAGTGACCAAAAGAGGTGCTAATTACATCCAACAGGGCCTGTAGAGACAACGATATCATCCATCCAAACATCAGCATTATTACCGCTAAAGCTGTGCCACCCAAACATAACGTAGTTAAACTTATCTGCCAGCCAATCGGCTTTGCCTCCAACACCACCGTTATTCCAATCACTGGCTGATGTAATGGAATGTACCAGCTCACCATCAACCCTTGCGTGTAATTGGTGATATGGCAAATTACCTAACATTGCTAACTCAACACAATACCAAGTATTAGGCAACATTTCTGGCCCACTAAACCATTGGCTCATGGTTGGAGAAATATCATCGGTTGGCACCTCGTTTGTGCCTAAATGCCCTTTAATTTGACCAAATCTAATCTCATTATTTGCACTGGCATCCGCTTTTATACCCAGTATATGCTCGTGATTATCCCCCGCTTCATTACCGAGTTTTTTACTCATATAAACCATAGCTTTTATATAAAGAGTATTAACGCCATCAGGTAATTGCCTAATAATTTGAGCTGGAGCAGGGCCTCCCTTGAAGTGAACAGACTTATTCCCACTATATGATATGGCATCATCTACCAGCGCGAAAACGTTCCCTCCTTTAGTGTTGTTATTATTGTGTACCCAGCCAATAAAATTTTCCCAATCATTAGGCTGCTGATCGACAATACCGGTTTCAAATCCTTCTTCGAATAAAATCTGTGCGGAAGTTTCTCGCACTGAAATAATCTTATTCTCAGTTTCCACTTCACCGTTGAGGCTGACTGTCAGGGTTACGCTATATTCTCCTGCTGCAGCGTATGTATGCTCTATATTCTGACCGTCACCTGTATTCCCATCACCAAAGTCCCAGCTAAACTCTGCTCCGTCTAAAGTATCCCTGCCACTAAAGTTAGTTACTAAGCCATTAGATGTTGAGGTAAATTCAGCATTGAGAACTGGCACCTCAGGTTCAACAATAACCATTTTACTAATACTTGAGCTGGCACCTTTTGAATCAGTAACAGTTAGCGTAATATCGTAGGAACCAGCTGTATTATATGTATGAGAGCTAGTAACTCCGCTACTTGTTGAGCCATCGCCAAATGCCCACGCATAACTCAGGGTATCACCATCAGCATCTGTCGATGCACTTGCATCAACATTGATAACAAAAGGCACAGTACCCGAGATATTCGATAATAAAAATGAAGCGAATGGCTCAGTATTGGGAATGCTATCGTTCTCGCATACAGCACCAGTGACAACCGGATTCATCATATTTGCATTGGCAACGGCCTTAGTTCCTTGGAAGCCAAACTCTGCAGTTTGCCCGGGAGCAATATCCCTACTCCAAATTTGATTTTCAGCAAAATATGGATTATCTCCAGAAAAAACAGCATTCCACGAATTGGTAATTTTCGATCCGTTTTCATATTCCCACGACACATTCCAACCCGATATTGTGGTGGTACTAGTATTGGTAATTTTTATACTCCCAACAAAACCCGTATTCCATTCGTTTTGAATAATATGCTCACAAGTTGCAGCTAAACTGTGCTGACAAAATAGAGAACATGTTAAGGCCATCAGTGAAGTCCTTAACGAACAACCGAGTGTTAAATTAGACATAAAAAACCTTATGATTATGAATTAAAAGCTATCGCGACAACGCTTAAGTTAAGAAGGTTTAATTATAAAAAAAACGTAAGGCTTTTAATTAAGACAATGCCCATATAGTGAATGGTGGCTCAATGAGAATAATTATTGGCAGCAGAGACATTATTAAGGTTTTGAAAAAAATATTATTTTAAAGTTTTTACGTCAAATTCATATACCAAATAAATATTGCCATAATTTACAAGTGACACAGCGTAAGAGAGACGTATATTCGCAACTTGTCTTACTTAAAAAACGATAAAAAAATAATTATTTGTAGGTTCGTATTTCGCTAAAAATATAAATACGATAGATAAAAATAGCAGGGAGAAAATAAAGGAATAAAAAGTGGTAAATGCGATAGTACGATATGAGTATCAAGTTGCTAAATTCTGATGCCGATATAGAAGGTCATATCAGCATCAGACATATAAGTGGACACAGGTGAAACCAAGTCAGTCAATGAACTCAGGCTCTAGCCCCATCCCCCAGATTAATATGGTTCCGATCATTGCCGTTACCATAAGTACAAGACCAACAGTAATAACAGAAGAGGCATACATAAAGGCGCGATCCTTATCGATATTCATAAGAATAGGAATGCCTTCATAAATAAGATAGACCGAGTAACAACCAGCAACAACCATCGCAATAGTGTTTAGCCACAGTACAGGGTAGGCAAGAAAAATACCCACTAAAAATAGAGGCGTAGTTATAAATACGGCTAACGCTGTGCCATCATAGTGAACTCTTTCTTCAGGCCCTTGGACGCCATATGTATGTGACATCCAATTAATAAATTCTCCTAAAATAAACACTCCTGCAACTAATGCAACATAGGTGAGCGCACAGAGGGAAATGGCACTATTGACTGATAGACGCACCGGATCACCATCGCCTACAGACCAGCCAACCTGAGTGACACCATAGAAAGCTGCAAGTACGGGTATAAGCGCCAAAAATGGTACATGCGTTAAGAATACTTGTCTGAAAGAATCTTTTTGTTCACGAATGAGTTTCCATTCGTTATCTGGATTGATCAATATACCAATAGTGTGATCTAACAGCGCCATATAGCCTCCAATTCAAAGCAGTCTCGTTTATTTTTATTTGAGATCTAATAGATGTGCTTCAATTATAGAATGCCATCGCATGAATTTGCTATAAATAACCCACAATAAGGTTTGATCTAGCTCATACAGAGGGGAAAAACCTGCCCTATTTAACTACCCGCAGAGAAGGTCTGCGATCTGGCGTCTCTTTTTTCACATTCGTTTTGGGCTCAGGATCGGGATCAGGCTCAGGAGGAGCTTCAAAATCAAACATCATACCCTGGCCATTTTCTCTAGCATAGATACCCAAAATAGCGTGGCAGGGAACATAAAGATCGGTGGGAATTCCACCAAAGCGGGCATTAAAGGATACAGCCTTGTTACCAAGGTCTAAGGTACTAACTGCCCTGGGGGCGATATTAAGAACAATCTGACCATCCTTATTCACATACTGCTGAGGCACTTCAGTACCCTCCAAACGAGCGTTAACAACGATATGAGGTGTAAAATCGTTATCAACGATCCATTCGTAGAGAGCACGAATCATATAAGGACGGCTAGATGTCATTGCCAAAATACAAGTCTCTTTACTGTCAACTTACTATAAACTATCCGACTACTGGCCGCTTAAAGCGACCGCATTTCTCGTTCACTTTCGGTCAAGCTCTCTTGGAAGGATGAACGCTGAAACATTCTTTCCATATAGTCCAATAAGGGCATAACCTGACGCGTACGCGGTAATTCTATACCGAAACTACCTAGACGCCAAAGGATGGGCGCTAGACAACAGTCAACCAACGTGAACTCATCACTCATGAAAAAAGGTTTTTCAGAGAAGATCGGTGCTATAGCAGCAAGACTATCTTTCAAGTCTTTTTGCGCTTTAGCCACTAAATCGCGGTTTTTACCCTCGAGGATAGTTTTAACGAGTGGACACCAATCACGCTCAATTCGATAAATAAACTGGCGACTTTCTGCTCTTGCTACAGGGTAAACAGGAAGTAGAGGCGGATGAGGAAAACGTTCATCCAAGTATTCCATCATGGCAGCTGTATTGTATAGAGCTAGCTCTCTATCGAGCAATGTGGGCAGTGAGTTATAAGGATTTATCTCACTTAGCTCCATTGGTATATCACTAGGATCTACGTCCACAACATCGACTGAGACCCCTTTTTCAGCCAGTACAATTCGGACTCGATGGCTATAGTGATCGCGACTGTCCGAAAAATACGTCATGGATGAGCGTTTGGCTACAACTCCCATTAATTAATACCCCAACTTTGCACTACAATTTACTCTGCTGAATACAATTATTTAGTATTAACCTAACATAATTAAGCTAATACTAAAAATAAGCAGAAATGAATTCCTATTATATACTAATGAACGTCTTTCCAATATTCACGGTTTAACAACCAAGTAAATATTAATAACACACCTAGGAAAAGAAATACAAAAACGCCGATACGCTTTCTCTGTGGAGCCATAGGCTCAGCCATGTAAGTCATGAAATTCACAAGATCATACACAGTCTTATCATATTCTTCAGCGCTAAGAGTCCCCTTATACTCTTTAACTTCGACACTGCCACAGGGAGATTTAACCGCTTCACCTAGCTCATTGCGAACAACATCACCATGAGAATCTCTCTTATCTCCAGGAGCACACTCAGGCAGCCCCTGTAGTTCCATGAGTACATGCGGCATACCAACATTGGCGAAAACCTTGTTGTTAACACCTTTGGGCCGACTATCATCTTTGTAGAAGTTCTTGAGGAAGTTATAGACCCACACACTGCTACGTGCTCGAGTCACTAAAGTTAGATCTGGAGGCGTAGCGCCAAACCATTTTTTGGAATCTTGAGGACTCATGGATATTTCCATAAGGCTACCGATTTTTTGATCGGAAAAAACCAAGTTATCAAGCATCGCCTGATGAGGAATATCAAGATCATCTGCCACTCGACCGTAGCGAGAAAAATTAGCAGAGTGACATCCCATGCAATAGTTGACGAATACTTGCGCCCCGCGCTGCAAAGATTCCTTATCCTCTAGGTCAGCCTCAAAGTGCTCACATGGGATACTGCCACATGCGCCACCGCCAGCGGCAACGGCTTTAATAGGAATAATTACCAGAGCCAAGAACAATGCAAGTCCGCCAAGCACAACAATCTTATTAAGTCCCTTCATCTGAACACGCTTAGGCTCAGGATGAGTTTTCTCCATTTTCGTCCAGAAAGGCATACCGATGAAGTAAGCAAAATAAATCACCGTACAAATCTGGGACAGTATTGTTCTTCCTGGAGTCGGCGCTTTTACACCAAGGTAACCCAAGACAACGAAGGCAGCAGCAAACACAATCAATGCAACGCGGCTAAATGTGCCTTTGTAACGCATAGATTTAACAGGGCTTCGATCTAACCAAGGTAAGAAGAACAAAATAACAATAGCAGCTGCCATGGCAATAAAACCGAGGAACTTAGAGGTAAATACACCACCTAAATCAAAGGTTACAGCCCGCAATATTGCGTAAAACGGAGTGAAATACCACACCGGAGCAATATGCTCAGGAGTTTTCAAACCATTAGCTTCTTCGAAGTTTGCATGTTCTAGGAAGTACCCGTTTAGCTCTGGAGCAAAGAAGACAATACCTAAGAAACCAAACAAGAATACTGTAATTCCTACTAAATCATGAACAGTGTAATAAGGATGGAAAGCTACACCATCTAAAGGAATGCCATTCTCATCTTTATTTTTCTTAATCTCTACACCGTCAGGGTTATTCGACCCAACTTCATGAAGGGCAAGTAAATGCAATACCACAAGGGCGAGCAAAACAATTGGTAAGGCAACAACATGCAAAGCAAAGAATCGGTTTAAAGTCGCCCCTGAAATCAGGTAGTCACCACGAATCCATTGTACGAGGTCTTCACCAATATATGGGATTGCACCGAATAAATTGACAATAACCTGAGCACCCCAATAAGACATTTGTCCCCATGGCAATACATAGCCTAAGAAGGCTTCTGCCATAAGAGCCACGTAGATTACCATACCGAAAATCCACACTAGCTCACGCGGAGACTTATAAGAGCCGTACATCAAGCCACGGAACATATGCAGATATACAACAATAAAAAATGCTGAAGCGCCAGTTGAATGGAGATAACGAATTAGCCAACCATAAGGAACATCACGCATGATGTATTCGACAGATGCAAAAGCATCAGCCGCGGAAGGAACATAGTTCATCGTCAACCAAATACCAGTAAGTAGCTGGTTAACTAAAACAAGTAAAGACAGAACACCGAAGAAATACCAAAAGTTGAAATTCTTTGGTGCATAATATTTACCCATATGGGTATCCCATGCACGTTGCACAGGGAGGCGGGTATCAATCCAGTTCCACAAACCAGCAAGCCATGTTGTCATTGTTATGCCTCCTGATCTTCACCAATGATAATGACATCATCACTGGCATATTTATGAGGGGGGACTTCCAAATTAATTGGTGCAGGAACTCCAGTTAGAACACGTCCGGCCAAGTCAAACTTAGAGCCGTGACAAGCGCAGAAAAAGCCACCAAGCCACGCATCACCACCGAGGTCTTGCGCTCCGACTTCAGGGCGGTAAGTAGGCGCACAACCTAAGTGAGTACATAAGCCCAGAATTACAGCCACCTCTTCAGTGATAGAACGCGTTTTATTTTTTGCGTACTCTGGCTGCACAGATTTCTCGGATTCAGGATCTCGTAAACTAGGCTCCATTTTTGATAAGTCACTCAGAGCTTCTGGGGTGCGACGGAAAACGTAAACCGGCTTACCTCGCCACTCTACAGTTATCATCTGCCCAGGTTCGAGCTTACTTATATTAATTGATACGGGTGCACCTGCTGCTTTCGCTCTGGCACTTGGATTCCAAGAACCCACAAAAGGCACAGCAGCCCCAATGACACCTGCGGCCCCAACTGCAGACGTGAGCGCGGTTAACACTCGACGACGACCTACATTCACACCGTCATTACTCATGACGTAAATCTCCCCTCTTGATAAGGCTAATTTTGAAGGCTGGTTTTTTAGCGGCGATCAATTGCATGACAAGTCGAGCAGATAAGTTTTCGATGAGAAACACTGTCGTTTGAACCTCTAGCAATATAAGCCAAGAATAAAAATTCTCATGACTGGCAATTTTGATTATTAAATATACTGCCACTCAATAATAAGTAGATATAATGTACTTTCCTAAGGCCGGCTAAAAAATTGGGCACATGTTAAAGAAAAACATTACAAGTCACAAGATAATCGCAAGTTCTTATAACATTTTAGCTTAAAGCACGACCTAAATACTTAAGCAAAAAGTGCGGACGCGATGTAAGCCGTTAAAAAGTCTTTTACTTGCACAATCTTGTTCAATATAGATACGGCACTGGGCTTAGCATAGTTCATATACACAAAAACGCCCAAGTCAGCAAACTTGGGCGCCACCACAATGCAAAGATAAATCTGATTAACGCTTCGAAAATTGAGGCTTTTTACGAGCTTTACGCAAGCCGACTTTCTTACGTTCAACTTCACGAGCATCGCGAGTAACGTAGCCTGCTTGACGCAGAGGGCCGCGCAACTCTTCACTGTATGCCATTAGAGCACGAGTTAGACCGTGACGGATAGCACCAGCTTGACCAAAGCTACCACCACCTTTAACCGTAGCATTGATATCGAAGGCATCAACGTTTTCAGTACATTCAAGCGGCTGACGCACGATCATACGTGCAACTTCACGACCAAAATACTCGTCAACAGGACGACCATTTACGGTGATTTTACCGCTACCTTTAGTGATAAAGACGCGAGCCGTTGAAGTTTTACGACGACCCGTACCATAGTATTGTTCTGCAGCCATACTGCTATCCTTATAGTTTCAATTCTTGAGGTTGCTGAGCGGCATGCGGATGTACATCACCAGCATAAACCTTCATTTTCTTGAACATTGCGCGACCAAGAGGCCCTTTTGGCAACATGCCTTTTACAGCACTCTGAATAACGCGCTCGGGAGCTTTATCAATGAGCTTATTAAAGTTGATTGATTTCAAGCCGCCGGGATAACCGGTATGACGATGATACATTTTATCATTCGCTTTATTACCTGTTACATGCACTTTTTCAGCATTGATGATCACAATGTAATCACCAGTGTCGACATGTGGGGTATATTCTGGCTTATGCTTGCCGCGTAAACGGTGAGCAACCTCAGCAGCCATGCGGCCCAAGGTTTTGCCAGAAGCGTCGATAATGTACCAATCGCGTTTTACTGTCTCTGGTGTGGCACTAATAGTCTTCATGTTATATTTGCCCTAAAACGAGGTACGGATTAATAAGAGAAAAATTTAAATTGGAGCAACCAGGCCCCAAAAAGAGGGCGGATTCTACATAAGCGTTGTTCAGCATTCAAGCACTTTTTACATCTATTTCCCCTGCCACCCATTTCCTCGACTGAGGAGTAATACGGCCACTTCTATCCTAAGTGAGGGCAAGCTAGATACTCTTGACTTTGCATTTCTTGGATACGGCTCAATGTGCGCTCAAATTCAAAGCTTAAACGGCCTTTTTGATATAACTCAGGCATAGGCAATTCTGCCGAAAGCATTAATTTCACTCCACGATCGTAAAATTCATCCACCATATATATGAAACGCCTAGCTTGGTCGTCGTTATGTGCTCCCATAGATGGTACATTTTCGACAATCACCGTATGGTACTCTCGCGCAATTTCAATATAGTCATTTTGCGATCTAGGGCCATCACACAGAGCCGAGAACTGAAACCAAACAACATCTTCAGCCTCTTTAACTGCTCTAATCTCACGCCCTTCCACTTCTATTGCCACATCTTCACAAATCGCATCACGATCGGCGACGATATCATAGAAAAATACTTCCAGCGCTTGATGAGTTTGGTCGCTTAAAGGCGTGTGATACAAGGTTGCCTTCGTTAAAGTACGCAGACGATAATCAATGCCACCGTCCACATTAACGACAGTGGTATGGTGATTAAGCAAATCAATAGCAGGTAAAAAACGAGCTCGCTGTAAACCATCTTTATAGAGGCCATCGGGCACAATATTGGAGGTGGTAACAAGCACGACTCCCCTTTTGAACAGCACCTCAAGTAAGTTGGCTAGAATCATGGCATCAGTGATATCTACCACAAAGAACTCATCGAAACAGATGACTTTGGCTTCGTCAGCAAGTTTGTTTGCTACGACTACAAGAGGATCAGATTGATCCTTTATCTCTTTCATTTCCTTATGCACGCGGCGCATAAAGCGATGAAAATGTGTACGCATTTTGTTTTCAAACGGCAAGGAGTCGTAGAATATATCCATTAAATAGGTTTTCCCGCGACCAACACCGCCCCAAAAATATAGACCTTTAGTTACTTCGGCCGGCTGTTTTTTTGAAAACAGGGAAGCAATACGCTGTATGAACTTTTGCTGCGAACTGCGTTTATTTTCGTCGATAAGGGTCTGGTAGAGCGCTTGCAAATGCTCAATTGCATGCTTTTGAGCATCGTCTTCCTGAAAACCATGCTCACTTAGATCTCTCAAGTACCGATCTTGTGGGGATAAGGACATAACACACTGCTTCCTAATTTCTACTTAATACCCCCATCGATGGGGATTTTTATGTATCATAATTACTTATAGGCGAGCTGTGGAAAAAGCCCCTATCAACTTATCGCTGATCAAGTAATCATTGACTGGCCGTATTCTACAGTTTGATACGACTAAAGCAGCAGAAATTACTTAGTATCAGCGATCATGAAGTAATCATGCCGCATATTCACCATTAAAGAGTGATTGGCACCACTAATATTAGGAGGAAGAACGTGACGTTCTCACTGGAAACTTTACTGATGGTCAGCGCTATTGTTTTTTGCATTGGTGGCCTTATAGGCGCGGTAATCAGCCGTACACTTATGCCGCCAGAAATGCAAAAAGATCTCGAGCAAAGTCTTCAAGCCTCTCGCAGTGAATTAGAAAGATATCAACAAGATGTCTCTCAACACTTTGCCGACACATCCAAGCTGGTCACTAACCTGACAAATGCCTACAAAGAAGTCCATGATCATTTGGCAAAAGGAGCGATCCAACTCACTAATGCCGAAATCAGCAAAAAGATTCTCGATGCCGGCGACCGCAATCTAGGCATAGAAGCTCAAGATTCTATTGAAGAGTTAAATTTCGAACCACCGAAAGACTGGGCTCCAAAGGTGCCGGGGCAAGCGGGAACACTAAGTGAGGAATTTGGTCTCGATGATGTTCGTGAAGAAGATAATATCGAGAGCTTAACCGCAGGTAACAGAGGCTAGATAAATATCAGCAAGTGATTGGAGTCATAAGCATTTAAACAACTTAATAAAATCATTACAATTAAGCGAGGCTATCAGCAACTACTTCTTAATAAGTGAGGGATTATAAAACACATAGAACGGCTTCTTTAGAGTTCGGCAGATGTATTTACTCAGGCCCAAGCTCGAACATATCCATAATTTGATACTAAGATAACGGAAAACGTATTTTTCTATGAGTTCACTTAAAGCCCTTTTCTTATTTGTTCGCTGGCCAGTAACATTAGGGCTTCTCGCTGCACTTTTGGTGTTGACATTTTCCCCGGCACAACTCAAGTTCTCTTTGCCTAAATTTGTGCAGACAGAACATACGGGGTCTTCAAAAAATGAATGGATAGGCCCTGTTTCCTACTCCGATGCAGTGAGCAAGGCATCTCAAAGCGTTGTTAACATCTATACCCGTAAGCAAGTCGAACAAAAACTTCACCCACTTTTCAAAGACCCTATTTTTAGGCTGTTTTTTAATAGTGCCGATATTCCTCGCCGCAAACGCATGCAATCAGCACTTGGTTCTGGTGTCATTGTTACTAAAGAAGGCCACATTCTTACTAATTACCATGTTATCGGTGGGGCTGACGAAATTGTTGTCGCGCTGGAAGATGGCAGGAATGCCCACGCCCAAGTGCTTGGTGAAAATAGAGAACGAGATCTAGCCATATTGAAAATAGAGCTAGATAACTTGCAACCCGTATCCATTAGCGAAGACATATCACGAGTCGGCGACGTAGTACTGGCAATAGGCAACCCCTTTGGCGTTGGCCAAACCGTTACTCAAGGTATTATTAGTGCCACGCGCAGCCGTAACAGAAACTTAAATATTTCAACCTTCGAGAATTTTATCCAAACTGATGCAGCCATTCATCCTGGTAGCTCTGGCGGCGCATTAATCGATGTACACGGTAATTTGCTTGGTATTAATACTGCCAATCTTGATGAAACGGGTTCTGGGGGTATAGGCTTTGCCGTACCCGTTGATATCGCAATGCAAACCCTTAACGATATAGTGAAGTTTGGGCGAGTAGTGAGAGGCTGGCTAGGTGTTGAGGCGCAGGCATTGCAGTCAGCAGCGGCTCAGAACTCAGGCTTTAATGCAGCTACCGGCGTAGTTATCACACGTACAATGGAAGGTGGGCCGGCAGAAAAAGCTGGGCTGAAACGAGGAGATATCATCATTGGAATTCGCGGCAACCCAGTTAAAGAAGTGACAGATATTATTCAGATGATTCAAGAATCTCGACCAGGAGAAACCGTAACAATTGAGTTTATCCGAGGCGGGGAAGTTGCTTCGCTGGATGTAGTACTGCAAGAACAACCTTTAGCAGCGAGCTAAGCCCGTATTCATCACGCTATATTCGCTCGAAAGTCGAGCAAAAGGCACAAGATGAGTATGCCGGAAATAGCTCACCGAACAATATTAGTGCACTTTTAGTGTACTTCCAGCCTACTTTTTCGAAAAAATACCATTTACCCCTGTTCATATTCTCATTCACGCAGCAAACTACGCCAATAAATACGCTTAAATCCAAGGGCAGAGCATTATGTTTATTAGCACGTTAGATCTTTTCAAAATAGGTATTGGCCCGTCGAGCTCACATACCATGGGCCCAATGTCCGCCGCTGTTGCCTTCAGAAATAAGATCAAGGAAACCCTTGGTATCTATTCATCACAAAGTCATACGTTAAGACTGCGTTGCATATTGAAAGGCTCCCTTGCCTACACCGGTATTGGCCACGGCACCGATGGGGCGGTCATTCTGGGGCTCCATGGTTATACTCCGCAAAATCTTGCGTTTGAGAATGTCGCACAACTGCTTAATCAGTTAAAACAGCGTGATAACGTGCAAATAGATGGCTTGAATATACAATTCTTGCCCGACTCAGATATAGATTTTGATAAAGGCGAGCCTCTGCCAGAACATCCAAACGGCATGATATTACAGCTGCTAAAAGATAAAGAGTGTGTAGATACACAGACATATTTCTCAATAGGCGGCGGCTTTATCCACACTTTAGAAGAAATCAACTGTAGCGAACAAGTACTCACTATTGAAGACTACCCTTATCCCTTTGACTCCGCAGCACTTATGCTACAAATGGCGGAAAAAAGCGGGCTGTCCATCGCACAAATGAAGCGTGTCAATGAGGAAAAATCCATCGGGGTAGAAACTCTAGATTCGACTCTGGATGAGATATGGCAGGCGATGGAAAGATGTGTCAACAATGGTTTAGCCAATGACGGCCAATTGCCAGGGGGACTCAACGTTGAACGTAGAGCAAAGGCTCTCCACCAACAGCTAAATGAGGACACCGATAATACGACCTTAAATGATTGGCTATGTGCTTACGCCATGGCCGTCAATGAAGAGAACGCCGCAGGCCACTTGGTAGTCACAGCACCGACAAACGGTGCCGCTGGAGTCATTCCAGCGGTGCTGCATTACTTTGTAAAACACAGAAATGCTAGCCGCGATGATATTCACAACTTCTTGCTTACAGCAGCTGCAATTGGCGGGTTAATAAAACACCGTAGCTCAATTTCAGGGGCTGAAGTAGGATGCCAAGGAGAAGTCGGCTCTGCCGCCGCAATGGCCGCAGCAGGCCTGTGTGCTGTTCTAGGAGGCAGTCCCTCGCAGATAGAAAATGCTGCCGAGATTGCTCTGGAACACCACTTAGGTATGACATGTGATCCAGTTGCAGGCCTAGTACAGGTGCCTTGTATCGAACGCAACGGCTTCGGCGCAATAAAAGCCTATACCGCTGCGATGCTTGCAAAACGTGGCTCGGGGCATCACATCATGCCGTTAGATAACTGTATTTCCGCTATGAAGCAAACAGGCCTAGAAATGTCTGAGAAATACAAAGAAACCTCTCTTGGCGGGCTCGCTGTCAATTTAACGGAATGCTAGCCCTTACTAGCCCTATTAGAATAGGTCGTTAATCAATCCTTCCCGTCTAAAAATAAGCACCAATAGGTACTTTCAAACGTATTGGTGCGCTATTTGTATAGCCTACCTATGGCAGAAGCTGTTTTGTCATGTTTTTCTGAAAATATGAGAAGAAGCGCCCAGGCCAACGCACCAAGATTGAGCATATACAAAAAGTGGCCTTTTATAAAAAGCACCAAATGAGGGCAAAAACATCGAATCGCATATTAGAGCAATAATTTCAGACCAGCAGCTACCAGACGATTTTATTGAGACGGTAAGACAGTGGTATCAACCCATTGCACAAGATATAGCCGCAGAGGTTAATCTATCAGAGGGAGCTACAAGGCTCATCGGCATTCAAGGCTGCCAAGGTAGCGGCAAAAGTACTCTGGCTACATTTCTTAAAGCTATCTTGGAGATACAATTCAAGCTAAATGTTGCTGTTCTCTCAATCGACGATTTCTACCTCACAAGGCAAGAACGAGAACTGCTGGCAGAGCAGGTGCACCCCCTTCTCAAAACAAGAGGTGTCCCGGGTACCCATGACGTCAAATTAGCATTGGCGGTAATCGAACAACTTAGACACCAGTCACCCCATCAATCGAGTGACATACCGCGCTTTGATAAGGCGATAGATGATCGCGCACAAACATCCGACTGGGATCAAATACAGGGCTCTGTTGATGTGATTATTCTGGAAGGCTGGTGCACGGGCTTAAGTGCGCAAAATAGTAAAGCACTTTTGACACCTGTAAATGAACTAGAAGCACAGGAGGATACTACAGGTATATGGCGGGAGTATGTCAACCAGCAACTAGCCAATCAGTACTGTGAACTATTTGAGCAAATAGATAATTTAATCGTACTCAAAGCTCCATCCTTCGCATCTGTTTATCAATGGCGCCTATTGCAAGAACAAAAGCTCATTGAAAAGATCAAGTTATTTGATTCCGAGCAAATGAAAAGTGCAAACAATAAAACAATGTCTCCAAAAGAAATTACACGCTTTATATCTCATTACCAACGGCTTACTGAACATGCTATCGACACACTGCCTTCTAAGGCTGACTGGTTATTAACCTTAGGTGACAATCACCAAATAAAAGCACTAACTCTAAAGGACTCATCCTCAACAGCGGAGACAAAGCTGTGAAAGTAACGTCATTTATTGTATCCACAGACTTAGATGGGACTTTACTAGATCATCACACGTACGATTGGCAAGCAGCGATACCTGCGATAGAAGTGCTGCAACAACAACAAATTCCTATTATTTTAAATACCAGCAAGACCTTACAAGAGTCCATCACTCTTCAAAAGAAGATAGGCATCCAAGCCCCCTTAATTGTTGAGAATGGCTCGGCTCTAGTATTGCCTACGAACATTCCTACTCCTTTCGATACATCGGATAAGAAAATTGGCATTATCGACGATAAATGGCAAGTCATAACCTTTGGCTGCTCTCGCAAGGAGATACTGTCATTTATTTCAGAACAACGAAAAGAATACGGAAACATTTTAGCTGGTTTTAACGATTGGTCACTAGAAGAGATAGCAAAACGCACAGGTCTAAGCATAGAGCAAGCCGAGGAGTCTTCTAAGAAACTTTTTTCTGAACCGTTTATTTGGCTGGCAGATAATAATGCGTTTTTATTATTTGAGGAAAACGCTAAGCGAGCTAATTTACAAATACTGCAAGGAGGTCGTTTTTACCATTTGCAAGGCAAAACTGATAAAGCAACGCCCCTACTTTGGTTAAAAGAACAGTATCAAAAAATTAACCGTGGAACTTTCGGCAACGAAAATATCAATGATGGAATCATACCAAAACTTATCTGCCTTGGAGATAATAAAAATGATATTGCAATGTTAAATATTGCAGATTTTCCAGTATGTATAAAATCGCCAACAAGCGATTATCCCAACATAGACAGCAATAAGAATACGATTTATACAGAAGCCTACGGGCCATCTGGATGGACGGAAGCCATCACCAAATTGACAGCACAAATACAGCAAAAAATTTAATAGCAGCCATTAAGAATACAGGCAGTAAGTAATATGACAGACTTTTATCAGAATGGGATTATCACTACCCTACACAATCTAAATCAGCGTCCTTTAGAGGAAATGGAAGAAGAACTGAGACGCTTTTCTAAAGTCAGGCCCATGGCATTAGTTCTACCATCCTTATATTCTGAGCTTGAAGGGGAGGCTTTACCTAATATTGTCAAACATTTAAGCGAAGTTAATTATCTCAGCGAAATCGTCATTGGCTTAGATATGGCTGATGAAAGTCAGTATAGAAAATCATTAGAATTTTTCCGCCCCTTAAAGCAGTCATATAAAGTACTTTGGAATGACGGTCCTCGCTTACTAGCGCTTGATAAAAAATTACAAGATGAAGGATTGGCGCCTATGGAAAGAGGTAAGGGACGTAACGTTTGGTATTGTTTAGGTTATGCCTTGGCTTCCGGTAAGGCCCAGTCTATTGCACTTCATGACTGTGATATTGTTACCTATGACAGAGGTCTGTTAGCACGACTTATTTATCCTGTTGCAAATCCTAATTTTAACTACGAATTTTGTAAAGGCTATTACGCACGAGTGGCCAATGGCAAGATTCACGGTCGAGTCAGCCGCCTATTAGTTACACCACTAATCCGAGCATTGAAAAAAACTCTCGGCCACAGTGACTACCTTGAATACATTGATAGCTTCCGCTACCCATTAGCAGGTGAGTTTTCTTTTCGAACCGATGTTATCAACGACATTCGTATCCCCAGCGATTGGGGATTAGAAATTGGTGTATTATCTGAACTCAATAGGAACTACGCCAACAATCGTTTATGCCAAGCCGATATTTCAGATGCTTATGACCACAAGCATCAAGATTTATCTCCCGAAGACGCACAAGCAGGCCTTTCTAAGATGTCTATTGACATTTCCAAAGCCTTATTCAGGAAACTTGCCACCAATGGTATAGTCTTTAGCTCCGAAACGTTCCGTTCAATTAAAGCCACCTATTTCCGCATAGCACTTGATTTTATTGAAACTTATTATAATGATGCCAAAATGAATGGCTTAGACCTGGATATCCACAGCGAAGAGCAGGCGGTAGAAATGTTCGCCAAAAATATTTTGACGGCGGGACAAAATTTTCTGGATAACCCCATGGAAAAGCCTTTCGTACCAAGTTGGAATCGTGTAATTAGCGCCATTCCCAATATTTTAGATTTATTAAACGAAGCTGTTGAGCTCGATATGCAAGAATTTCAATCGTAGATCTGGGGTGCGAAAAATGTTTCTTTCAGCACAAAAAGAATTAAAGTTTTTAATACAGACCCATTTAGAGATTATTTATCCAGATGAGGATATTGAAACTCTAAATAAACGTCTGCTAGAAATAATGGAGCTAGAGGAGTGTAGCGTCAAACCTAACAGTCACGAGAATACGTGGAGTGAAAAAGACGCTTGGCTGATTACCTATGGCGATAGTATTAATAGTGAAGCAGCAACACCTCTGGCAACACTAAACCGGTTTGCCAAAGAAAAATTAGCGGATGTTATTAACGGAATACACATTCTACCATTTTTCCCCTATAGTTCAGATGATGGTTTTTCTGTAATTGACTATAGCCAGGTCAACGATAGCTTAGGCGATTGGGCCGACATTGAAAACATTGCGGCTAACTTCCATTTAATGTCGGATTTGGTGATTAATCACTGTTCCAGTCGCAGCCGCTGGTTCGACAATTTTAAAAGTAGAAAAGAGCCAGGAAAAGACTACTTTGTCGAAGCCTCGCCAGACGATGACACCAGTCAAGTTGTTCGACCACGTACCTCCCCCTTATTAAGAGAGGTGGAGACGCTAGACGGTAAACGCCATGTCTGGTGTACATTTAGCCACGACCAAGTTGACTTAAACTTTGCCAACCCAGAAGTTCTATGTGAATTCATTAAAATTATTAAGCTCTATCTCGATAGGGGCGTAAGAATTTTTCGTTTGGATGCCGTCGCATTTTTATGGAAACAACTGGGTACACCTTGTATTCATTTGCCTCAAACTCACGAGGTAATACGCCTCATCCGAAGTCTTATTGAGCATCACTCCAAAGATGCAATTATTATTACCGAAACAAATGTCCCGAATCATGAAAACCTCTCCTACTTCGGGAATGCCAACGAAGCCCATGCAGTTTACAATTTTTCTTTGCCCCCCCTTCTACTTCAAGCCCTTGTTGCTGGAACTAGTAAACATTTAAAAGCTTGGCAAATGAGTATGCCTCCAGCTCAAACGGGCACATTTTACTTTAACTTCATCGCATCTCACGATGGTATTGGGTTGCGCCCAGCTGAGGGTCTACTCGATGAACACGAAATAGAAACACTCGTTAACGCCATGCAATCTTTCGGCGCACGTATTTCCTGGCGGACAGCAGAGGGCGGACGCAATAAACCCTATGAAATGAATATTACTTTGTTTGATGCTTTGCAAGGAACGACCAAAGGCCCAGATAAATGGCACATTGAACGATTTATTTGTGCCCACGCCATCATGTTTGCGCTGGAAGGCGTTCCCGCCATCTATATTCATAGCTTTTTAGCGACTAATAATTATTATGAAGGTGTCGAAAGAACAAACCATAACCGAACAATCAACCGCTACAAATGGGATTACGACGAACTTACCGAAAAACTTAGCCAAAGCTTTTCAAACCATGCAAAAGTTTTCGATAAGATGTGTGGCTTACTTAGAATAAGAACAAAACAACCTGCCTTTCACCCTAATGCAGTGCAATTTACACTGCACCTTGGCGATCAAGTTTTTGGGTTTTGGAGACAAAGCCAGCAAAGAGATCAGAGTATTTTTTGCCTTCATAATGTCACGGATCAAGAAGTTCGCATTCCGGTATCGTCGATTAACCTTATAAGCCTGGATACATGGGTAGACTTAATCAGTGGTAAGGACTTCTCCGACATTAGGCAAGATGTTATCTTGCAACCTTATCAATATGTATGGATAACAAATAAAGTGTACTAAAACGCACCGGGGGTCTGGTAACAGACCCTAGTAAGAATGAATTAAAACCTGCATTTCTTCGTCAAAACACTGGTAAACAATTTCGATTATCTCTGTTGCTCTTGCAAAGTATTGCTCTCCAGTTAACCACGACTTTTCAGAAAACATATAGTGCTCTACCGACGCCAGAAACATATTGATTTCGTCGCAGCTAGAACCGCCAATCTTTTGTTGCAAAGCCTTATTCTTAAAAACATCTTCAATATCTTTTAACAAGTTTTTAATTTTATCTAAAGACTTACGTTTCTTTCCAACATCACTTGATGAAGTGAGAAAAATTGTACCCAAAGCTCTAAGCTGGCCTAACTTCTCTCCCAAACACAATAACTCATACCAATAAACACGGTTTCTACCAACAAGTTGTGCATCAACATTGTATTCTTTCGAGATCCAGATCATCAGATCCAAAGATGAGATAATTAACTTGGAGTGTTGCTCATAATTATCATATAACTCCTCCTCACCATTACTAGAAGATAGTCGCGCCCAGTGTTCCGTTATTGCGCGCCAATCATCATTCTTGGTAAAGTTCTCATCAATATTGACAATGCCTTTTATATCGCGCACTACCGAATCAGCATGAAAAATTAGATTTTCTTTTATATTTTTATCGCCAACGAGATAAGTAGCCATTAAACCTCGATGAACCTGGAGATGTTTGATTAGCATCCTCATTGCTTGTAGGAGTTGGATACCACACATACGTAATTTTTGACGGGAGCTTAAAAAGAAGCTAAACAAAATACCGACCGCAACGACAGCAACAAACATTACGCCCCAGTAAAATGACGCCATTCTCAAATGCCCTCGCTGTTTAGATTCTTTCATTTACATTTACAAATACCCAATAATAAACTAATTGAAGTACTCGCACACATTATATAGCCCAAAAATACCCACATTTCTGCGATGCATCAACCTAAAGACGATCTTTAATCCTAAGTATCTAGCGACTAAAACATATTAGTCAGCTTAAGAAAAGTGTGATCTCTAGCGTAAATACTTAAGAATATAAAAATGTAATTTTCAAAAGACAAGACATATTACAAAAACATGTTAAATATTATTTTTAATAACATTTAATAACTAAAATAACAATTCAACTTCAAACTTAGCTTCTCTGTCAGCCTCACAACTTAAGGTATAGAAGTCTTACTAACACTTCTACTCCAATTATCAATACTTTTAGAACTAAATGTTTTTAGATGCAGAAATAAAGATCTCTATGACAACTATACTATTTTTTATAAATCGAAATACGGGAAACTCTCATGTCTCTATACAATAATTTAGGCGGTGCAGCAGCTATTGATGCAGCCGTTGACATTTTCTATCGAAAAGTACTATCAGATAGCAGGATTAGTCATTTTTTTGATAACACCGACATGGAAACACAGCACGCGAAGCAAAAAGCCTTTCTCACTATGGCGTTTGGAGGGCCCAATAATTATACCGGTGTGGACATGAGAAAAGCTCATGAGAATATGAACTTAAACGAAGAACACTTTGATGCAGTGGCTGAATGCTTAACAAACACATTAAAAGACCTTGAAGTAAATGAAAATGAAATAAACGAAGTTATTAATGTTGCCTTAAGCGTCAAAGACGATGTGCTTAACAGATAAAGAACATGCCTACCGTATATTTTCATACTCTTGATGATACCGACGTACTATCTTTGCAATTAAATGATAATGAATCACTCCTAGATGGAATTCTACGCTCGGGCATTGATGTCCCTTTCGGTTGTAAATCGGGAGTATGTCAAAGCTGCTTAATGCAGAGTAACGATACTATTCCTCAAACAGCTCAATTAGGGCTTAGGCAGACCCAAATTGAGCAGGGGTTTTTCATGAGCTGCTGCTGTCTACCTGAAGACGGCTTTCGTGCCCATATGACTAAACCAAAGTCAGATTTTGTTACAGCAAAAGTGTTAGAAAAAGAACTATTGAACCAAGATATTTATAGGATAAGAGTTGAAAAGGTTGTCGACTACCGGCCTGGACAATTTGCAACTTTATGGAGCTCGAATGGAGTTGCGCGCAGTTACTCTTTTGCTAGTCATCCGCAAGAAGATGACTTTATCGAGTTCCATATAAAAAAAATAGAGAACGGCGCTTTCAGTCAATGGGCATGGAATAATTTAGAGCAAAGTCATACGCTAGAGATTCAAGGTCCTTTAGGTGATTGCTTTTACACAGAGTCCGACATGAATCAAACGCTTCTAATGTGTGGGATAGGCACTGGTCTCGCGCCTTTATACGGAATACTGAGAGATGCACTTATCTCTGGTCACAAAGGGAAAATAACCTTATACCTAGGAGGCAGAAATTCTACCAACTTATATTTTATGGATAATTTAAAAACCTTGGCAGAGAAATTTAACAACTTTTCCTTCGAATGTTTTGTTCAGGAAGTCGTCTTGGACAATCAGAGCGCAAACATACAGCAGGGAGATATATATCAAGAAGTTAAACGAGCCTATCCTAACTTAGAAGACACTAAAGTCTTTCTTTGTGGTGCAGATTCTTTTGTAAAAAAAATGAAAAAGCAATGCTTTCTCTCAGGAGCAAGTATGAAAGATATTTCATCAGATGCATTTATTGCATTTAAAAAAGACTAAGTTCTACTTAGCATCTGTTAACAATAATCTAACAACAGGTTTGCTTTAATTAAGGTAAACAGTGCCTAAACACCTTATACAGATAGCCTTATAGAAATAAAGATATCAATAAAGTGTTTAGATCTAATTTATAGGTTTAACAAGTGTCACCATGTTTTATAAGGTAAAAATTTACCATTCATGGTTAGAATTACTCGATCGCCTTTCGGATCCTCTTTTTTTTCCACATCCATAGAAAAATCAATAGCGCTCATAATCCCATCACCAAACTTTTCTTGTATCACTTCTTTTAGGGTATCGCCATAAACGCCTACAACTTCATATAAACGATAGATTAGCGGATCTTGAGGAATATCCCGATCCCAAGATTTTGTAGGATATTCTATTAAAGCTTCTTTCGCACCTGCTGGTAAGTCTAAAAAAGAGCATAGCTTTTCAGCTAATTCAGGAGGCATGCTATTCATTCCCAAACAAGCAGATGTAATCCACACAGTGCCTACATTTAACTCATCCGCAATTGCTTCCCATGTTAATTTTCTTTCATTTTTTACCAAAAATATGGCTTCGGTTACATCTATTTTTTTCATCAGTCATTCCTAGTGGTTAGGATTTAAAAAACTCAATTTGTAGTGAAAAATTATGGCTAAACGGAGTTAGGGTAATCCCCACGTACGTTTTCTGAATTAGCGAAAGTATTCGTTACAAGCCAACAACCGTCCATTTTTGTGCATAATCGCTTTATTCTTTAGCTTAAATATTTTTTGTCACCTCACAACACGCATAAAATAAGTGCAAAAATCAAGCAAAGATACCAGAATGGTGCTTTTACAGTGTTTTGAATGCGCAAAAAAAAGGCTTTTCCCAGACTCATGATAAATACAGCGATTATCATGCCAGTCTAGGATCGAGGTCACCGTAAATGACACTTTGTATCAACTACTTAGATGACTCTTAAAGATAAATCAGCAAGACTTGCAAACAATATAGCGAAATCACTACAAGGTTGAGCAGTGCATATTTTTAATGCTTTAACTATCTCGAAAGCCGCTAAACTAAAGTGATTTGTAGAAAAGCTGCACTTTCACTATTTTATAATTACTTACTGAAGTTTTATTTTTATCGAATACGCTTACGGCTCAAAACCAAATAAATTTAAATTAAGAAATTTACGATAATAATTTTGTATTATTTTTTCATTTAATTAAAAAAGTGGGGCACAAGTAATAGTTGGCATATTCGATGCTTGGGCTAATCACTGCAAACACCTCAGCGACCAATATTAAAAGTAGATTCATTATCTTTCATGCAAAGCAATGTGGATATTCTACACTGAGCACGACATCAGAAGTATGGATGTAATTTCACTTGTGACAAATCAAATGAAATACAAGTAGTAGTTAATATAATGTGGATATACGCGAAGGATGTAGATTTTTTTTGTTTGCAATTATAAGAATCATATAGCCGAAATAATTAATCCTGTGTGATTTTAAAGATATTTGACTATTGGGAAAGAACAAAGATGAAACTACAAAGTATATTTCGGGGCATCGTCTTATCAAGTGTTAGTATAGCTTATGTAACAAGCGCAAATTCATTTACCGAGGCGCTTACACAAGGTAAGGCAAATGGGGATATTCGAATACGCTACGAAACAGTTCAGCAGGATAATGCTTTGGAAGATGCCAATGCTTTAACCTTACGAACTCGTATTGGATATAAAACAGGTGAACTAAATGGTTTTTCTGCCTTTACCGAGTTTGAAGACGTACGAATAACCGCTGGCGTAGATGATTACTCCGTACCACCTACAGGTTTTCAGACAGGCGAATTTTCGGTAGTTGCAGACCCTGAAGTCACTGAATTAGACCAAGGTTTTTTACAATATTCGAATGGTTCATTTACTGCGAAGGTTGGTCGACAAGTAATGGTATTTGATAACCATCGTTTTATAGGTCACGTAGGGTGGCGGCAAGACCGTCAAACTTTTGATGGCGCTTCATTTAACTTAAAGCCAAACAAAAACCTCTCACTTAATTACAATTATATCAATAAACGAAATAGAATTTTTGCTGAAGCAGCGGATCAAGATTCAAATGACCATTTGCTGCATGCAGCCTATAAGACCCCTATTGGAACCATTACAGGCTATGCATATTTACTAGAACAAGATAATGCACTTGATACCACTTATGATACCTTTGGCCTTCGTTTTAATGGCCAAAATGGAAAGTGGAGCTACATAGCTGAGCTTGCCAGTCAATCTTTTGAAGCGGGCACAATAGAAGCTGATGCAAATTATATTATGGCAGAACTCGGCTATAATTTTGGCCCTGTAACAGTAAAGGGCTCTTACGAGTTACTAGGATCTGACAACGGCAATTATGGTTTTAGCACTCCTTTGGCAACATTACATAAGTTTAATGGTTGGGCAGATTTATTTCTTGCTACCCCCACCCAAGGTCTTGAAGATACCGCGATAAGTATAGGCGGCAAATTATTTCAAGGGGCTTGGATTATTAGATACCACAACTTTTCTACTGACGAATCTGCTCCTAATGATGATCTCGGAGATGAAGTAGACTTTGAATATAAAAGAAAGTTTGCAAAACACTACAACTTTGGTTTAAGAGCTGCGTTTTATAGCGACGCTGACGGCCCTGGTGGACGAGTTGATACCGATAAAGTTTGGTTTTGGGTAGGCGCGAGTTTTTAAGCTATTGCTATAGATTTAGCAGATGAAATGAGTGATGAAAGGAATATAGTCCTTATAGTAGTATGAGGACTATACCTACACCACTTAGCTTCTGTGCAAGCCTATTAAATTGGGAGCTCTCAACCGATCTGAGTATAAACACAGCCTAGGGTAACTTGGCAATAAATCTTGAGCCATTCAACACAACGTCAGAGGAAACATCCAAAATATCAAGCTCTCCAGCTAACCCAACAGAAGTTGCGACAATACTTCCACCTCTTTGATTAGCGGTGAATAACAGCTTCTCATCGTCAAGTAATAGGAAGAAACGAGGCCTATTAATATTCGCCGTCTCATGCTCAATAAGAGACAGTTCACCATTAGCATCAATATTGAAAACAGCAATACTATCGTGGCCTCGATTAGATACGTAGAGGTTATTACCGTCTTTTGAAATTTGTATATGAGCTGCGGTATTATTATCAGTAAAGCTACTTGGTAATGTGCTAATCCTCTGCCTTTCAATAAACTGACCGTTCAATTCAGAAACTTCAGTAAAAATAATTTCATTGCTTCCTTCAGCAACGATATACACAAAGTTTGGCTTACCAGGATGAAAAGCCATATGTCTTAAACGAGTTGCGGCACCACTATCCTCCTGAAAAACAACATTAGATATTAGATCAACTTGCCCTTTCTGCACATCATAACTATGTCGGGTAATTTTGCCTTCGCCATGGTAAATGGCATAAATATTATTTCCTGAAGGTCCCCATTGAACCCAGTGAGCTCTCGATTCTATACTTCGGGAAATCACCACAGAATCATCTTTGATTGCACCGCTTTCTTTATCGATACTAAATAGAGATATATTGCCTGTAGCAAAGCTTGACACTGCCAATTTATCTTCATTTTTGCTAAGAGAGATATAACCATTATTATCGCCAATACCGCGCTGGTGACTAATTTGTAGAAACTCGTTTTCGACCCATTTATTGCTCGTTACTCCAGCTGTTGCTGCATATATTCTATTTTGACTATCTAAGATACCATAAGAGCCTACTGAATCATCAGACACTTCGACTGCTTCATTAAATTTAAGAGTGCGTTTATCAAATTGAAGAACATATGCTTTTCTCCCAAATACTAGAAGTTCTATTATATCGGATTGATTCTCAGGTGTATCACTGGCTGAAGAGTCGTCAGAATTTCCACCTGAACCGTTACAAGAACACAAGAGTAACGCCGTGAGAACAAGAGAGAAAAATTTTAAACCATTCATATTATTTACCTGCGAAAAATTCTCGCGATAAATATAGAGACGACTAACATAAAAAACATGTTATCTATTTTCTATCAAGGGTTTGTCTTGGTATTACACCAAAATTTTCTAACATTTGTGATGTATTGTAAAAATAATAAAATATCTTTTTGAACGGATTCAAAGTCAACTTATTTATTATGTTGGTTGGATAAAACGTGAATAGAACTTTAATGAAAAAAACAGATTAAGGCAGAAGATGGTCTACCTTAATTATCATTTATTTTTTAATTCGATATTCCGCAGCGCGCGCATGAGCCTCTAAAGATTCACCTCGGGCAAGTACAGATGCAATTCGTCCAAGCTCATCCGCACCTTCAGCAGATACATGAATAAGAGAAGATCGTTTGACATAATCGTAGACACCTAGCGGAGATGAGAACCTCGCAGTGCCAGATGTAGGTAGGACATGGTTGGGCCCAGCACAGTAATCTCCTAAAGATTCAGAGGTATAAGGCCCGATAAAGATCGCTCCTGCATGACGAATTTTATCGACTGCTGCCAGCGGTTGTTCAATAGATAATTCCAAATGCTCAGGCGCGATGCGGTTGGCAATTTCTAGCGCATTATCTAGGCCGTCCACCTTGATGATTGCACCACGGCTTTTTAATGACACAGCAGCAATATCCTGACGCTCCAGGGTCGGTAAAAGTTTTTCAATACTAGCATACACAGACTTAGCAAATGCAGAGTCGGTGCAGAGTAAAATCGCTTGCGCTTGCTCATCATGCTCAGCCTGTGAAAATAAATCCATGGCAATCCAGTCCGGATCGGTAGAACCATCGCTGATAACAAGAATCTCTGACGGGCCGGCGATCATATCAATATCCACACGGCCAAACACTTCCCGCTTCGCCGTGGCGACATAGATATTGCCTGGACCAACAATTTTATCGACTTTAGGGATAGTTTCTGTGCCGTAGGCCAATGCACCAATTGCCTGTGCGCCACCAATAGTATAAACCCGATCAATACCAGCCACTGCTGCCGCAGCTAAAACAATATCGTTAACCTTACCTTCCGGTGTGGGGGTTACTAATACAACATCTTCAACACCGGCTACTTTAGCAGGAATGGCCGCCATCAACACAGAAGAAGGATAAGCCGCTTTACCTCCCGGTGCATATAAACCAACACGATCTAATGGCGTTACTTTCTGGCCCAACATCGTGCCATTAGCTTCTGTATATTGCCATGAAGCTTGCTTCTGATGTTCATGATAGCTTGCAATACGCTCAGCGGCATCTTGCAAAGCAGCTCTTTGCTCAACAGGAATCCGCTGCAGAGCCTCATGAACCTGCTGTTTTTCTATGATGACATCTGAGACAGTATTCAAACTGCGGCGGTCAAAGCGCTCTGTATACTCGACTAGTGCTTTATCACCACGTCTTTGAATATCACGTAAAATCTCTTTAACTGTTGTCACTACCTCGTCATTACTTTCTTCTTCCCAAGCAAGTAAATCGGAAAGTTGTCTATCAAAGCTCTCATCGGAGGCATTTAACATACGAATCAAGTCGCTCATTTCTAAGCCGCCTCTTCCCGTTCTTTTACTGCCGCGCTAATAGCATCGATAAGTGCCTCGATTTGCTGATGCTTCATTTTCATCGATGCTTTATTAACAATGAGTCGCGAACTGATTTCAGCAATAGTATCGCGCGCCTCCAAACCATTAGCTTTTAAGGTGTTACCTGTATCGACGATATCGACAATTTCATCTGCCAGTGACATCAGCGGAGCGAGTTCCATAGCGCCGTAAAGTTTAATTAAATCCACCTGACGGCCCTTACCGGCATAGTAACGCTTAGCTAGATTTGTATACTTGGTGGCGACACGAATTCTTCCAGCAGGCAGGCTTTTACCCACGATGCCTGCAGTCATTAGTCGACAACGAGAAATTTTCAGATCTAATGGCTCATAAAATGCACTATCGCCATGTTCGATCAGCGTATCTTTACCTGAAACGCCGACATCGGCCGCGCCAAATTCAACATAGGTTGGCACATCACTACCCCGTAGAATCAACAACCTCACATCGGGAGAACTGGTTTCAAAAGTTAGCTTTCGGCTAGCAGCAATATCTTCTAGCGGCTCTATCCCAGCGGAAGCCAGTAAGGGTAATGTTTCTTTTAAAATACGCCCTTTAGTAAGCGCGATGGTTAATTGAGGCATTGTCTTATTTTATCCTGAATTTCTTTTCCGGTAGCTTTGGAGGGAATATTTTTTAACCAGGCACACGGCGAATATTAACTCCCAATAACTGCAGCTTTTCTTCGATACATTCATAGCCACGGTCAATATGATAAATTCGATCGACCACAGTATCACCTTCGGCAACCATACCCGCTATAACAAGACTGGCAGAGGCTCGTAAATCCGAGGCCATCACGGGTGCACTTTTTAATTTTTCGACCCCCGTTACCACGGCAGTGTTTCCCTTGAGTGAAATATTAGCTCCCATACGATTGAGCTCATGAGTCTGTACCAGCCTATTTTCAAAAATCGTTTCCGTTACTGTAGAGGTGCCTTCTGCAACAGCATTCATTGCAGTGAATTGCGCTTGCATATCAGTGGGAAAGGCCGGGTAAGGAGCAGTAGTAAGGTTCACAGCTTTAGGTCGCCGGCCATGCATATCCAGTCGGATCCAGTCTTCGCCAGAGGTAATTTCAGCCCCCGCTTCTTCTAGCTTGAGTAAGACAACTTCTAGAATATCTGCGCGGGTATCACGCAAGGTAACGCTGCCTCCTGTTGCTGCCGCTGCCACTAAGTAAGTGCCCGTTTCGATACGATCTGGCATGACGGAGAAAGTACAGCCATTGAGCTTTTCAACACCTTCGATTACCAGATGATCGGTGCCAATTCCTTCTATTTTAGCCCCCATTGCAACCAGACACTCGGCTAAATCAACAACTTCTGGTTCGCGAGCAGCATTTTCCAAAACCGTCTTGCCTTTGGCGAGTACTGCAGCCATCAGCAGGTTTTCAGTACCGCCAACAGTAACGGTTTCCATATAGAAGTGGGCACCTTTGAGGCCATTCGGAGCTTTAGCATGTATATATCCGCCATCTACTTCGATCTCCGCCCCCATAGCTTCAAGCCCCCTAAGGTGTATATCAACTGGTCGGCTACCTATGGCACAACCACCGGGAAACGAGACTCTAGCTTCACCAAATCTTGACAGCAGAGGCCCCAACACCAAAATCGAGGCACGCATTGTTTTTACAAGCTCATAAGGCGCTTCAAGTTCTTTGATGGTATTGGGGTTAATTTCCACAGACATTTTTTCATCAACGATGACATCAACACCCATGCAGCGGATCAAAGCGAGCATAGTAGTAATATCATTCAGATGAGGTAGATTGCATATCTGTATCGGGTCACTGGCTAACAAGGTCGCAGCTAAAATAGGCAGTGCCGAATTCTTTGAGCCAGAAATTCTAATCTCACCCTTGATGCATGAACCGCCTTGAATAATCAATTTATCCATGAGAAATATCTATCAGCTTAAATTTTTAAATGTGAGTATGGAGCCACGCATTAGGCGTGATGATTAGACCATTCATCTGGGGTGTATGTTTTCATTTGTACCGCATGGATAGCGCCACTAGAAATAGCGTCTTGCAAAGCTGCATATACCAGCTGTTGTTTCTTAACCGCATTGAGCCCCTCAAAAGCAGGGCTTACCACGACTACTTGAACGTGGCTACCGTCACTTGAAACTTCAACCTGACTATCAGCGATAGCAGCTTCAAGCTTAGACTTTATTTGTTCTGAATTCATTGCAATACCAAGTAGGGAAATATAAAAAGTCAAACCAGCAAAAATTAGCGCCCATTAGACGCTAATAATTGGTGGCTATACTAATAAAAAAGCGGGCATTTCGCACCCGCTTTATCTATTTCGATATCTAATACCTAAACTGCATAGGGTAAATCAGCCTTTCCAGCTCCAGCTACTAATCGCTGCATCAAGATCACCACCAGTTTCAGCAACAGACTGGGAAAACTGCGAACGCAATGTTTTACCGAGGTTGACACCATCAAGCACCACATTGATCAATTTCCAAGCACCGCTTTTATGTTGCCCCATGGTGTAAGAAACTCGATTAACACCGTTTGGACCTTTAAATTTCTGGACAACCTCTACTTTTTTCTTACCTTCATTAGCCTTGTTCGGTGCTTCTAAACTAATTTCAAAGTCGGCAAAATTAGCCATACCTTTGGCGTAGGTCTCAACTAACCCGGAGGTAAACACCTCAATAAATTTCTCACGTTGCTCTTTTGACGCAGATTTCCAATATTTTGCGCCCATAACATTGCGAGCGATATATTTAAAATCAACAGCACTTTCCATGATTCTGCGCACGTCAGCAAAGTATTTCTCAGGGTTATCTTTTAAAGCTTTCTTACCGCCACTAACGACCTGCATAAGCTCAATAGTGACATTATCCACGACCTGATGAGGGGTAGCCTCAGGACGTTCATTTGCACTCGCTTGCTCGGTTGTGTCTGCGGCGTTTGCAAGACTGCTAAATAGCAAAAAAATACCTAACATTACCGAGTGCAGTGCGAACTTCATCTTCACAGTTTTATTCTCCTCATCGAATATCAAAAAATTTGGCCCTAAGGGCTTATTTAGGCTACGGGGCTTATTAGCGCCAATATAAACATCTAATGCTGAACGTAAGCTGACAATCTTTAAGTCTTTTAGGCTACATTGTACACCTTACACCCATAAAAAGACGGCTAATGTAAATAGTAAAAGCAGCAAAACAAAAGCATTGTAACAGGTTCCAACAACCACATTGCTCAATACAATCATCACACCTTTCACTGCTAGCCGCTTGTATATTGGTGTTTTAATACACATCATAATTGGGTTTAGCAGAGTAATTACAAGATTGTCGCCCTCTTTATTTAGCCATGTTAGGACTAACTCCATGCAGCAGAGTCTAAAATAGAGGGGATCAAATTTGAGATTTGCACAAATATAGTCCCTTATAGTAAATATTGCGGACTATAAGCATCGTACTTTTGTGTAAAAAGCCCTATTATAGCCCCCAATTTTACATACAAGTGGTTAGTCTGAGTCGATATTGAGCGATGAGCACATCGCCAAGTTCCATAACTCTCGTCAAATACCAATAGCGAATAAACTTATATATAAAGAGCCAAGTTTCTAGCATGAGTCAGTTTGATTATCTAAGCTCAGCCAAGCGCACTGTATCCCTTGAGCGGGACGCTTTAACAGATTTATTGACTAAAATTAATGGTGATTTTGTTAAAGCTTGCGAACTCATACTCAGCTGCCAAGGCAGAGTTATCGTAGTGGGCATTGGCAAGTCGGGACATATCGCAAAAAAAATAGCCGCGACCCTAGCAAGCACTGGAACACCGGCGTTCTTTGTTCATCCGAGTGAAGCTAGCCATGGTGATTTGGGTATGATCACTAAAGATGATATTACCCTTATGATTTCTAATTCAGGCGCTTCAGCTGAAATTGTTACACTGCTACCTATGCTAAAACGCCTGGACATTACTCTAATTAGTATGACAGGCAAACCCAACTCTCCAGTTGCAGAAGCGGCACATGTAAACCTTGACATTAGTGTTCAGTCTGAAGCTTGCCCACTAAATTTGGCTCCTACATCAAGTACAACTGTAACACTAGCTCTTGGCGATGCTCTAGCCGTCGCCCTGCTCGAAGCGAGAGGGTTTACTGCTGAAGATTTTGCCTTTTCTCATCCCGGCGGCGCATTGGGGAAAAAGCTTTTACTGCGTGTACAAGATGTGATGCATGGAGATACAGAGATTCCCAAAGTGACGGCAAGCACACCGTTAAAAGAAGCTCTCAGCGAAATGACAACAAAGGGCTTCGGAATGACTATTGTAGTAAGCCAAAGCCAGCAGCTGATGGGTATTTTTACCGATGGCGATCTTCGCCGTGCGATAGAGGCAGGTTTGAATATTAATAGCCTTGAGACTGGCGAAGTTATGACAAAAAACCCCAAGACGATAAATCAAAATATGCTTGCTGCCGAAGCATTGGGGATAATGCAAACACGCAAAATTACTGCCCTAGTAGTTAAAAATAATGAACAGGAAGTGATTGGAGTTTTACATATGCACGACTTATTGCGAGCGGGAATTATTTAAATAATGAGCAATCCAATGCAAATACAAGATAGTGAAATAATGGCCAGAGCAAGCAAAATTAAACTGCTGCTATTGGATGTCGACGGCGTAATGTCTGACGGTAAAATATATTTTTCTAGCACCGGCTCCGAAATCAAATCGTTTAACACATTAGATGGGCACGGCATTAAGATGCTCCGCCGATCAGGTGTGGAAGTGGGAATTATTACAGGCAGAACGAGTGAGATTGTTGCTAGGCGGGCAAAAGACTTAGGTATTCATTTATTGAAACAGGGCCGAGAGGATAAATTTGATGCACTACGAGAGTTACAAGAAGACTTTCCATGTGCTTATGAAGACATCGCCTACGTAGGCGATGACTACCCTGATTTGACAGTCATGATACGTGCAGGTTTAAGTATTAGTGTTGCAAATGCCCATCCGGAAGTAGCGAAACGCAGCCATTGGCAAACAACAAAAAAAGGCGGTGATGGTGCGGTGAGAGAAGTATGCGATATGATAATGCTTGCGCAAGGCACGTTTGACTCAGCACTTGAGGTTTATTTAAGTGACTAGAACTAGTCTGTACATTGTATTTATTTTGGCGCTATTATCCGCCATTATATACTTTGGTGACTCGCCACCTCGCATTTTAGGCACATCGCCGGCATTACACACAGAAGTGGATGCTGTGCCTTTCGCAGTCGCTCGCAATACAACAACAACACATTTCCAGGATGATGGCGGTCTAAGTTACACCTTTGATGCAGTCAAGTTGGAGCACTACCGAACTCAGGATGAAGATGAAGCACAAGAGATCTTCACCTTGATAGATAAGCCCCAATTGGTGTTTTATCAGGACAAGGAACCCTGGCTTGTATTAGCGAATAAAGGCAAAATAACGTCCCTAAATGAGCGTATAGAATTGTGGAATAATGTAGTCGTGAAGCATACAGATGCCGATGGTATTACCACCACCATTACCACACAGAGGTTAAACGTTGATCCAATAGGCAAGGTCGCTGAAACAGCTGAAGCTGTAAAAATAAATTCTGATAGCGTAGAAATCAAAGGCACAGGCCTTCATGCTGATTTTGTCGCACAAAAATTAAAGCTATTATCTAAAGTTCGTGGACTCTATGATCCAACTTAAATTTATATTTATCTCTCTAGCAGTGTTATTAGCAACCAATGCCTGGACACTACCAGACGATGACACACAGACGATGTTCATCGATGCTGACACACACGAGTTTGATATCCGAGCAGGAACAACAACGTTCTTGGGTAATGTGGTTTTGCAGCAAGGCAGCCTTAAAATCAATGCTAGTAAAGTGGTTTACTACGGTAAATTCGAAAAAGGCAAGGTTGACTCTGCCAAAAAAATTGTGGCAACAGGTAACCCCGCCCGTTTTCAACAAACCCCGAAAGAAAACAGCCCTCCGGTTACCGCTGTGGCCAATACACTTGAATACTCAGCGTCAAACGAGACGCTGTTTCTTATTGAAAACGCCTCTCTTGACCAAGATGGCACAAGTTTAAGCGGTAATCGTATTGAATACGATGTGAAAAAAGCGTTAGTAAAAGCAGGTGGAAAAACTTCTGCAGACGGCACCAAAGAGCGGGTGCGCATGGTTATCCCACCAAAAACCTTAGAGTCTATCAATGGCGAGGAAGGGCAAGAAGACAATTCCAGCATAGAATCCGAGCCTGAAGAAGACATCATCGATTCTGATTCAAATGAAGAAGAAAGCAACGAGACGGTAGACACAGAGGAAAATGAAACCTCCTCGCCCCCTCTCGAAGATACAGAATAAAACAACATAATAACCAACTAGCATATCAATAAGCAGTCGTCTTAATGTCGCAATTAGAAGCTAAACATCTCGCAAAAAGTTACAAAGGCAGACAAGTGGTTATCGATGTCTCAGTGTCGGTAAACCAAGGACAAGTTGTGGGCTTGCTCGGCCCTAATGGCGCGGGCAAGACAACCTGCTTTTATATGATCGCTGGCATAGTAAGGGCAGATCGAGGCCAAGTCTTTATCAATGGTGAAGATGTCACTCGCCAGCCCATGCATGGCCGGGCAAGGCGCGGTCTGGGCTACTTACCCCAGGAAGCCTCGGTGTTTCGAAAACTTACGGTCAGCCAAAATATCTTGGCGATATTGGAGACTCGCAAAGGCTTAAAGCGTAAGCAACGGCAAGAAATTCTAAATAAGCTACTGGAAGAGTTTCACATCACTCACATTAAAGATAGCCTCGGGATGGCGCTATCTGGTGGCGAGCGCCGACGCGTAGAAATTGCACGAGCGTTAGCCACAGAACCAGATTTTATATTACTTGACGAGCCCTTTGCTGGCGTCGATCCCATTTCAGTTAGTGATATCAAAGGTATCATCCAGCAACTAAAAGCCAAAAACATTGGCGTTCTCATTACCGATCATCATGTTAGAGAAACGCTCGATATATGCGAGAAATCTTACATCGTATCCGAAGGCCACATCATTGCTGATGGCGATGCCGCCACCGTACTCAATAACCAAAAAGTGCGGGAAGTCTATCTAGGACAGCATTTTCAGCTTTAGGCCATATCTGACACTAAGCCTAATTGTTTTGAGTTTAATACTTGACAAATTGCTCAAGCAGTGACCTATATACGGCACAATGTTTGCTTTATTTTTAACGCAAAACCGTTGCCTGAGAGCCTCGCTCAGTCTAAACTTATAAGGGTCTGCTTTCCTAAATGGAATCAAGCGGCTGTCACATAACATACAATCAACCGGGGCAAGTGTTAGCGCATATGAAGCAATCTCTTCAACTAAAGCTGGGTCAGCAACTTACAATGACTCCCCAGTTGCAGCAAGCGATTCGCCTTCTTCAGCTATCAACCTTAGATTTGCAATCAGAGATTCAGGAAGCGCTGGACTCTAACCCTATGTTAGAGATATCTGATGAATCCAGTAGCTCAGACAACGATTCAGGGGAAAAAGGGGCTGACTCTTCTCCTTCGGAAGATTTTGCCAAACCTAACGATTCTTCTTTAAATAGCGAAAGCACTAACTCTAGCGATGAAAATCCAAACTCTTCGAATGAAGAAGCGCGTCTAGATAGCGAATGGAGTGATACCATTCCCAATGAGCTGGCGGTTGATACCAATTGGGATGATGTCTACCAAGCATCATCATCCCCCGGCGCTTCGAGAAACGATAACGAAGATATGGATTTTGAATCTCGTCGCACCTCGTCCGAGACAATCCAAGACCACTTACTTTGGCAACTCAATCTAACACCAATGTCGGATCTAGATATAGAAATTGCCGAGGCTATCATAGATGCGGTAGAGCCCAATGGTATGTTGTGTCAGTCCTTGGATGATATATACACAGGCCTACAAGCCCATCATGAAGAATTAGAGATGGATGAGCTAGTTGCTGTATTGCACAGAATTCAGCAATTTGATCCCATAGGGGTAGCCAGCCAAAATATCAGCGAGTGTTTACTGATACAGCTAAACCAGTATGATCCTAATGAACCAGGCGTTAATTACGCCCGTAAAATTATTGAAGACTACCTAGAAGTACTTGGCAATCGAGATTTCAAGCAGTTAATGCGCAAATTGAAGATTAAAGAAGCCGAACTGCAACTTGCTATTAAAGTCATTCAGACGCTTAACCCACGCCCAGGGGAACATATTGGCACAGACTCAACCGAATATGTGGTACCTGATGTTTTTGTTAAAAAGGTAGATGATCGTTGGACAGTGCAGTTAAACCCTGAAATAGCTCCTCGAATTCGCATCAATAATGATTATGCGTCCTTAGTTAAAAGAGCAGACTCAAGCACTGACAATACCTTTTTAAGAGATAACCTTCAGGAAGCTAGGTGGTTTTTAAAAAGCTTGCAGAGCCGCAATGAGACATTATTGAAAGTGGCTACATGCATCGTTGAGAAGCAACAGGGCTTTCTTGATCATGGCCCAGAAGCTATGAAACCTATGGTATTACACGATGTTGCGGAAATTGTTGAAATGCATGAATCGACAATTTCTCGGGTAACAACGCAAAAATATATGCATACACCACAAGGTATATTTGAACTTAAGTACTTTTTCTCAAGCCATGTAGCAACAGAAGCAGGTGGAGAATGCTCTTCAACCGCTATTCGCGCCATTATTAAAAAACTAATCGCTGCTGAAAACGCCAGAAAACCCTTGAGTGACTCGAAGATCACAGGAATACTTGAAGAGAAAGGTATTAAAGTTGCCCGTAGAACCATAGCCAAATATCGAGAGTCACTTGGCATTCCACCTTCCAACGAGCGTAAACGACTAGTTTAAACTATTAGTCTTAATGTTATAGAGCACTCTGTATTTTTGTGTATTGGCTTGCGCAATAAACTATTGAATCGACATTCATCTATGTCTTCCTAAATATAGTTGAGCAATCTTCTAATACGCCAAGCTAAACACGTATATCTTTATTTTAAGGGGGCTAGTTGGCCCATTCGCCCACGACTCCATATTTTGTATACGTTTTATCTATATAGTACTGGATAAGATAAAAAATAATCATTGCTAAACACACAGTGTATTGTGTTCGTTACACAGTAAATAAAACTGATAAAATGGCAGTCTTTATTATTAAAATTGTTTAAAAAACTACCAAAGAATCTATGTTAATTAAAAGCATTCTCTCAACAAAGAGAACAGTGGCAAAAATTGAAGGTGGCAGTAAAAAGCGTGTGATTGAAACACTGGCACAGAATTTTGCGAACGATATCGAAGGCTTTGATGTCGATGAACTTTATCAAAGTCTTATTAACCGAGAAAAATTGGGTACAACCGGTATTGGTGATGGTATCGCAATTCCTCATTGCCGCTTTAATACCGGCGGTCATACATATGGCGCCTGCATGACACTAGCATCCCCCATTGACTTCGACGCAGTGGACGGCAAGCCAGTTGATATTATATTTGCAATGTTAGTACCGGAAAATGCAGAGAGTAGCCATCTAGAGTCGTTGGCAAGCTTGGCACAACTTTTACAAGATGCTGATTTTGTCAGCACAATACGTTCCGTATCATCTGATGATGCACTTTTCGATGCGATAACATCGTCATCTTAACCTCTATATAAGCGGGATCTGTCATGAGCTTTTTAGTAATCAGTGGTCGCTCAGGGTCGGGCAAAACTTCAGCCTTACATCTACTGGAAGATGAAGGGTTTACCTGTATTGATAATATTCCCGTCACCTTGTTGCCATCATTGATTGAGCATATAAATCAGCAAGAGAAGGAACGTTTTGCCATTGGTATAGACGCGAGAAATCTCGACAAGGATTTAGGCACTCTCTCGGGCATATTAAAATCCTCCCAAATCCCCCGTGAAAACTATAAAGTTATCTATCTAGACACTCATACCAATGTATTAATCAAGCGTTTTAGTGAAACTCGCCGTCGCCATCCTTTGTCGGATGAAAATACTGGACTTAATGAGGCACTTGAAAAAGAACGGGATATCCTTGCTCCTATTGTCGGTTTTGCCGATATTATCATCGATACTAGTGCTCTCAATTTGCACGAAATGCGCAGCACCATGCGACAACTCATCGTTGGCCCCCAAAGCAAGAGCATGTCAATTATGTTCAGTTCCTTTGGATTCAAGTATGGAGCTCCTACCGACGCTGATTTTATTTTTGATGTTCGCAGCCTTCCTAATCCTCACTGGGAACCAGGTTTACGTCTCAAAACTGGCCTTGATGTTGAAGTAGCAGATTACTTGTCGAGCCAGAATAGCGTAGAGGAGATGATTAACGATATCACTGGATTTGTTGCTAAATGGATACCTTCATTTGAAAATAATAATCGAAGCTATCTCACAGTAGCAATTGGCTGTACTGGTGGAATGCATCGTTCAGTGTATATTAGCGAACGCTTGTATCAAAATTTAAAAGAAACATATAAGGATGTTCAAGTTCGTCACCGACAATTACAAAACAATAACTTAAAAAATGGCTAATGCATGTTCGAACAGCAAATAGAAATCATTAATAAACTTGGCTTACACGCGCGCGCAGCCACACGCTTTGCGAATACAGCAAATAAATATAGCAGTAGCGTAAAAGTTCGCTTCGCCGACAAAACTATAGACGGCAAAAGTATCATGGCTCTGATGCTGTTAGCTGCGGCGAAGGGCAGCGAAATTACGTTAATTACTGAAGGTGAGGACTCAGAAGAAAGCATGGCCGCACTCGTTGAATTGATTAATAATAGATTTGACGAAGAAGAATAAACCGGCAAATAGTGTGCGCCTTAATATAAGGCTAGTGCCAGCAAATGTAAGGAAACACCGAGGCATAACTCGGATATAACTTAGATATAAACCTAGATAACTTATTACTAGATAACCTATTACCTAGATAGCCTACAACCTATAAAGAGTTACATGCAACAAGCTACCGAAGAGACCAAAAGCCAAACCCACTTGGCCAGAGTACAGACGCTACTAGGAAGCGGTACTCTGCAGCAGATAGCCAAGATGGTAAATAGCTTGCGTCCTGTAGAGATTGCTCGCCTACTTGAGTCTTCTCCCCCTCCTTCGCGTAAAGTTGTGTGGGATCTAGTAGATAAAGATGTTATCGGTGAGGTACTAGAAGAACTGCCCGAAGACATTCAAGGAAACTTTATCCGTGACCTGGATGCAGAACAGCTGGTAGAGCTAACAGAGGGCCTTGAGACAGACGATGTTGTAGATATACTGCAACAATTGCCAGAAAAAGTGACTCAAGAAGTGCTGGCGGCAATGAGCGATCAGGATCGCAACCGCGTGGAAACGGTCTTAGCTTATGACGAAGATACCGCAGGCGGCCTAACAAATACAGATACAATAACAATACGCCCACGTTTTACTCTAGATGTTGTACTGCGCTATTTACGTCGACACGTAGAGCTGCCGCCATCAACGGATGCTCTCATTGTGGTTAACCGTAAAGACCAATACTTAGGTTTGCTACCTCTCGCCAAACTTCTAACGTCAGATCCCAATACAACGGTACGCGAAGTGATGGTGACCGACACTAATGCCATACAGGCTAACCTGCCGGATCATGAGGTTGCTAAGCTTTTCGAACAAAATGATTGGATATCTGCACCTGTGGTGGATGAACAAGGCAAACTGCTTGGCAGAATCACAATCGACGATGTCGTAGACGTCATCCGCGAAGGCGCAGATCACTCGCTTATGAGCCTTGCCGGCTTGGATGAAGAAGAAGATACTTTTGCACCGGTAATGCGTACTATTCCAAGGCGCGCAATATGGCTGGGTATAAATTTGCTCACCGCCATTTTAGCCTCCGCAGTTATCAGCCTTTTCCAAGAATCGCTAGATAAAGTGGTGGCACTTGCGATACTAATGCCTGTTGTCGCCAGCATGGGAGGCGTTGCAGGCTCTCAAACACTGACAGTAGTGATTCGAGGTATGGCAATAGGCAACATCGGTTTTAGTAATATGAATTGGCTTTTGTCACGCGAGTTAGGCGTCGGTTTGCTCAATGGCTGTTTATGGGCAATAGTTATGGGAGGGCTGGTGTCACTATGGTTTAGTGATATCACACTCGCCTTTATTATCGCAGCTGCAATGGTAATCAATCTAGTTACAGCAGCAGCAGCCGGAACACTGCTACCACTGCTGCTCAAAAAAATGCATATAGACCCTGCCTTGGCAGGCGGCGTGACGCTCACTACAGTAACCGACGTTATTGGCTTTATGGCCTTTCTCGGACTCGCCACCTATTTTTACGCGTAAGCTAAATAACATACGGTTAGAAAACAAACATGCACATAGATTCCGATCATGAACCTCAAGAATTCGAGGAAGAAATAAAAAGTAAAACACAAGTTAAAAAAGAAATGCTCGCTCTACACGAATTAGGAATCTCCATCTCTAAATTAACACGTGAACAGCAAGCAAAAATTCCGCTCGACGATAAATTGCGTGAAATGATCGAACAAGCGCCGACAATTAAAAGCAATAGTGCTAAAAAAAGACATATGCAATACATTGGTAAGCTTATGCGCAGCGAAGATATTGATGCTGTCTCTCAAGCTTACGAGTCCGTCATACAGCAATCTCACCAAGCCGTACAACAGCACCATACCATAGAGAGGTGGAGAGATGTGCTGATTGCAGGCGATAACCGTGACATACAGCGTTACATAGAGTCATTTCCAAATACAGATCGCCAACAATTGAGACAACTTATTAGGGCAGCACAAAAAGAAATACAACAGTCAAAGCCTCCTGCGCACGCGAGAAAGCTGTTCCGTTTTATCCGAGATAATTTCTCAAGTGATGAACAAGATAGCTAACCGATAACCAACACTTCATCTAGTTGTCACTCATAAAAAATCATTAAGACTGCATTACAACTGCACTTTAAATTTTAATTAATCGAAGCTAAATCTCTATGAGCTTTCTCGCTAGTTTACGTAAGCAAGACTCTGACGACAAACAAGACCAACAACTTCACTATTTATTAACAATTGATCATTTAACAAGTGAAATGATATTACGGCTTTGTATTGCCAGCCAGCAAGAAATAGCAAGTATTGCTAACAAACCCTATTCTCTTCAGCGAGAACACCTATACCGTCCACCATCTTTTATACAACATAGCGACAAAAAAATACTGCAGGAATTAAGCGATAGTAGGGCTAGCTGGTTCAATACAGACAAAGGGCCTCTACCAGAAAACAATACTTGGTCACTTTTACAGGAGATTATTGCTACACAGCGATGCTACCTACTACATCAAAATAGTGTTATGGCTGTCAAAGCTGGCGAGCCTGATACTGTATATCCCTATTGGTCAATTAATACCAGTGGCGAGTATCAGCTCGGCTGGCAACTACAAGAAAACTTAAATCAATATAAGTTAATATTTTGCACACAAAAACCAAAATTTTATTTCACAGCTAATGATACAGCAGCTATCGATAGTATTGTCTTGGGGCCAGTTGTCTTTTTAGAACAACATAGACAGACCCCGCCCCGGCTCAACATTTCCGTAAGCGATATTGACAAATATATTCAACAGCGGTCAAAAAACTGGCAAAAGTGGGCTTTACCTCGCCCCCCCATAGTGGACACAGTAGTTGCGGATACAGAAATTAAGCCATTGCTGATCTGCCATGATAAGGGTACGCCTCAGCTATCACAAAAAAACAGCACTGGCGATATTCAACTGCTATTTAGTCTTTGCAGCGATAAATACTGCAGCCTACCGCAGAATACCTTCGACGACTGTATTTATTGGGATGGAAAAACACTACATCGCTTAGCGGTAGACAACAAACAAGGAGAGCACCTAAAAAACACGATTACAAGACGTTTAAGTGCGTTTACATCTCCCAATAACGAAAAGTGTATCTGGTATATTCAACATCAACAACAATGGCAACATTTATTTACAGACTTGTACGCACCGTTAAATAAGTTAAATGTCAGTTTTTGTACCGAGGCAGGTTTTCGACATCATTACGCTTATATCGAGAGCTGGGATGTTCGTATTAAAGAGCGAGAGAATGGGGATTTAAACCTTTCTGTATTACTACAAGCAAAAGATATAGACATTGAACTGCAGGAATTTTTAGATCAGCTACGAGATTTTAATTATCGCAGCAAGGATAGCCATATTTATTTACAAAGAAGCGATGGTCGCCTTTGGTTGGTACCCGCAGGTGATGTTCTCAATCTAATGGAAGAGTTGGAAGATTTAGATTATTCCCAAGATGGATTTCATTTACCCCATAATCAACGTCATCGCTTAGCAGATATAGAACACTGTACTCCGGCGTCGACCCATTGGTCCGGAGATACTGAATATTTAAATGAATCGATTGAATTGCACAAGAGTCCCGTTGTATTAAATAAAACTCTCGATTTTATCAAAGCACAACTACGCCCTTATCAATGGCTAGGAGTATGTTGGATTCAACACATGAAACAACATACCTGCAACGGTTTATTAGCTGATGATATGGGCCTTGGGAAAACACTACAAGCTCTAACCCATTTAGCATTTGAGAAAACACAAGGTAACTTAGCCAAGCCGGCACTGATTGTTATGCCCCTTAGCCTTTTACATAATTGGCAAAATGAGATAAAACGTTTCGCGCCACAACTAAGTTGTAAAATTATCCACGGTAGCAAAAGACATGACAATTGGACAGAACTCAATAATTACGATGTGCTATTAACCACGTACCACCTTGTGGCCTCAGATTTATCCTATTGGAATGAACAAAGGCTTTCCTGGCTCATCTTGGATGAAGCTCAGAGTATCAAAAACCCAAGTACACGCTATAGCAAAGCCGTGCGAGAAATTCCTTGCGAACATAAGCTTTGCTTATCAGGAACACCGGTAGAAAACCATCTTGGAGAGCTCTGGTCTATTATTAGTTTTCTGATGCCTGGATACCTGGGCAGCCGGCGTGAATTCAGAGACAACTTCCAAAAACCGATCGAGCAAGCCGGTGATGAGAAACAAATGCAACGTTTGCTTAAACGTATTGCGCCTTTTATTTTAAGACGCACGAAAGATCAAATAGCCAAAGATTTACCGGCAAAGACAGAAATAGAACAACTAATACCGTTATCATCAGAACAATATAATTTTTATGAGCAGCTAAAACATGAAACTTGGCAAGAATTACAAGCCAAGATAAATGAAGAAAATGAAAGTAATCATTCTATAGCGGCTTTAAGCGCATTACTAAAACTCCGCCAAGCATGCTGCGATCCAGGATTATTTCCCGATGTCGACTTACCCTCGGCAAAACGACAATACTGTATTGAAATGATTGAAGAACTGGTCGCAGAAAATCGAGCAGTTTTAGTATTCTCACAATTTACCCAAATGCTTGATATTTTGGATACATCCCTAGCAGAAAAAAATATATCAACACTTAAATTGACCGGAAAAACTCGCAATCGGCAGACCATGGTCGATGCCTTTCAAAGAGGAGAGGCTCCTGTTTTCCTTATCAGCCTAAAAGCTGGTGGCACGGGCCTTAACTTAACAAGAGCGGATACAGTCATTCACTATGACCCTTGGTGGAATGCCGCCGCACAGCAACAAGCCAGCGACCGCGCGCATAGAATTGGACAAGATAAGCCTGTATTTGTTTACAAGCTTATTGCTGAGAATACGATAGAGGAAAAAATAGCACAACTACAAGCACAAAAAATGGCTTTGAGTCAGCATGTAGATAATCAGGCACAATTAAATGCTGAAACTTTCGCGTTTAAGTTTGAAGAATTACTGACTCTTTGGGAAGAAGATAAAAACCATGAAAAAAACTAATATTGATATCGCCCAAATAGAACACTTTCTTGCTCAGCAAGGAAGTTTTTGTTTAATAGACTGGCTACTAAAGGAAAACTACTTAAGTTATAGCCACTATGAAGCGTGGCGCTATGGAAAAGAGGTTCTGTTAGATCACAACCTAAGTATTGATGATAAGGAAATTAATAAAATAATTAAAGAAACGAAAAATGCATGTAAGCAATTAAACCTAAGCAGCCAGCAGCAGGATTATTATACTTGGAGCAGTAGCAAAAATAATAAGCTTACAATAAGCCGACAACAAACTATTAATACTGAACTAGGTATACAATGGCTACGTCCGCAGGATCTACCACAGCTAGATTTATTCATGGACAATACGGAGGTTATTACAGAAAACAGGATTTTAGATGCACTTGGAGGGCGCCAGTTCGAGAGCGCGCAAAAGGCGTTGTCACAACTAACCGAGCTTAATCCGAATCAGAAGAAACTCGGAGAATATCAAGATCTCATTAACTATGGGCTTTATATCAGTAATAATCCGACGGTAGAAAAAACCACTCTTAGCGAAGAATTAGCAGGGCTTGAAAATGAAGTATCGCCACTTGCTCATACTATCCTAAAACATAATGCTCGCGATTATCTCGCTTTTGCGTGGCGCAGATTAAGTAACAGCTTAGAAAATCAAACATTTAATCAACAACAACCGAAACTACATCAGAGTTATATGCTGATGCAAATTCCCGACTGGCAGGGAGTATTGTCTTCATTAGCCGATGACAAACAATTATTCACTACAGCAGTCTTATTACATCGTCTTGCCTTAGCTTACGAAGCTACGAAGTGTGATAACGAAGCACTACTTATTTGGTGTCTATTGATGGAAATGGATCGCGTATATTGTGAGAGAATCATTGAAGAACAGCCAACACCACTTATTAACCCTTTGTGGCAAGACTTCTGGGAAACAGATGACGAAGAATATGATGGCGAATACTTAGGTTTTTTCCCAGCATTCATTTTTACTAAAATACCAGGGCTAATTCATCATTTAGGTAATTTTCCAACTTTACAACAGCCTGCTACCTTAGCTGTGATAGAAGCTATTAAAATTCATCAACAGCAAGGAGATGAAGTGCCTATAAGAAAAAAAATGCAGGACATAAGCCCTGCACTGTTAAAGTTATTTATTAATAGGTAACAAATAAATTAAATATATGAGCATTAGTATTAACATGCCCCTATTTAACTATTTTGGTTGTGCCAATATAACTTCGTGGAAGTAATAGGTATTAGGAGGAAAACTATCAACGCCAGTACCTGATCCACCAAGTTCAGTGAAGTCACCATTCATCAGTGTTTCACATGAAGAATTATCAAGGCTTCTTGAAAATAGCTCGTCAATATTAGACAAGCTATTAACTCCAACGGCATTGTAAACGTCGAAGGATTCCGCATCATAATCCGCGGGTTCTTCCTCCAAAGCGGCTTGATAATCAAAGTTAGCATTAAAACCACCACCTGGTGTTAAAGATCGAGATTTTGAGAAAACAGCCAAAGAGGAAGCCACTCGTAATGAACAAGAGAAAGCCAGTGGCTCTTGAGCAGTAAAACCAAACTGGGCACACGCACTACCGGCTTCAAGTCTACGGGTATAATTAACCCAACCTAGATAAAGTAGATCTTTTCCTAAACCACAACGGGATATAACATCACCTTTAGTACTACCAACATCAAACAAGGTAGCAAACTGCCAGCTATCGCCTGCAAATGTTTCTCCCTGGTCAGACACTAAGCCATTGGCAATGGTAAAGGTATACTTGGTGCTGAACTTAAGATCTTCGTCAGGCGTAAAGATCAGTGTGTTATCGCTGGCGTGGGTTGCTTTACCGGCAATACTTACTCCAGTATCAGTTTCTGTTAGCGTGAGGAAATTGCCTAGTTCCGATTCTGCTTGGCTAACCTTTTGTCCAAACCGAACAGCAATTGCCTCATGTACAGGAACGCGATTACTGAAATCATTGGGATATTGTCTGATTATGTTAAAGCTATCAGCAGCAGGACGTTGCGGACAAACATTATTGTTATCTGGCGTTGGCATTTCCACACAACGAGGAATATTTTCAAATTGAACAAAACTCACAGCAGAAGGTTCTGGTGTTGCTGTAGGTTGAGGCGTAGCTGTAGGGGTAACCGTCGGTGTTGGTGTCGATGTTGGTGTCGGCGTAGCGCTAGGGTCAGGTGATGCCGTAGGCGTCGGTGTCGGAGTGACAGTAGGTGCGGGATTATCAGGGTTTTGTGGCGAAGCGGTTGGCGTTGGTGTTGGCGTACTCTCTGCACTTGGGCCAGAGCTACTATCGTTATCACTACCACCACATGCGCTTAAAGTAATGGCGATACTAACGCTGGTTACCAACTTGGCAATAGCGGCGCGTTTAAATTCAATAATCATAGGATGTTCCAATACTAATGTAGATAAATCTGAGCCCATTCAAAGAAAAGAAAATGGCCTCATATATAGAAAAAGAATAGTGTTGTGTTGTATTAGTACATTTTAGATTTCTGGAAGATAACAGCGCCATCGAATTGTTCACATTAAACTAAAGACAAATAAAAAGCGCCACATAAAATCGATATATGACAATCTTTTTAGCCTTATTCAGATATAGATAATATAAAAGGGGAATGTTAAATATGGAAAATAGGACAATAAAATCAATAATTTACGAAAAGGCGGCGGCTGCGTTAATACAGCTTAAGGTTTTTATATTAAGACGATTAAAAATATAAACTGTAACAATAGGTGATTTTTATAATCACCTATTGTCTAACTCTCAAATATTTATTTACTAGCAAAGGTTCCAATAGCATCGTTTTTGCCAGATGGTACAAAAGCCAAAGCGGCTGAATTAATACAATAACGCAGTCCTGTGGGAGCTGGACCATCGTCGAATACATGGCCGAGGTGCTCACCACATTTGGAAAGGATTTCTACCCTTCTCATCCCCCAAGATCTATCTTCTTTCAGGATAATATTGTTCTCATCAAACACTTCCCAAAAGCTTGGCCAGCCCGTTCCTGACTTAAATTTATGTTCCGATTTAAACACAGGAATTCGACAACCAGCGCTAACAAACACCCCTTCACGCTTTTCGTTTAACAAATCGCCCGTAAACGCACGCTCGGTGCCCTTGTTCCAAAGAATATGAAAAGCCTTGTCATCGAGTAACTCTTCCCAGGTGGAACGTGGAATCTCATTGAGGTTCTCACCTTTTTTTATCCATTCTTTAGCTTGTACCACATCTACCTCAGCATTTTGAGCAGATGCTTTTTTTTGGTCTATTTCACCTATCGCACTTTGCACTCCCCATAGAGAAAGTAGGCCGGCGACCAGTGCAATATTTAACAAAAAGACTTTCTTTGATTTGGTTTTCAGCATAACAACACCTATCAACTATTAGCGCTCTAGGAAATACTTTCCTATTCGATATCCACACATTTGATATCTTTTAATCTGTATTAAGAGTATGGCAAATATTCGTTTAAAGTCTTCACGAATGTGTCGCACAGATATCCTAATCACGCTAAATCAGATTAAGCTTCTATGCTGAGCGACTGGCATTTTACGTCTAGTATCATCGACGCGACTAAAATCGATAGATGCTACTATTACACCCTCACCTTTATCTATTTTAGTCATCACCTCACCCCATGGGCCAACGATCATGCTTTCCCCCCAAGTACTTCTACCTTTGGGGTGCACACCCCCTTGATTGGGCGCCACAACAAAACTCTGGGTCTCAATGGCTCTTGCACGCACCAGTACCTGCCAATGATCCCGACCTGTCGCTTCGGTAAACGCGGAAGGTAGGCATATCAGCGAACAGCCTTGCCTTTGAAAAAAGGTAAAAATCTCAGGGAATCTAAGATCGTAACAAACAGCAACACCAAAGATACCCCAGGGGCTAGTAAAAGTTGGAATATTTTGACCATGACGGTACTCATCGGACTCGCGGTAGCGTTTAGTACCATCATTAACGTCAGCATCAAAAAGATGGACTTTGGTGTAAATACCTTGGCATAAACCATCGCTGTCAAAGACAGCACTGGCAGCAAAAGGCTTGTCGCTTCTAACATGAGCACTTTGAAAGGAGTTCTTATCTAGATGATATGTTTGCTTTTCAATGACGGCCTGACTTATAGGATAAGTGCCTGCCACAAGCCATACACTATGTTCGCGGGCAATATCGGACATTGTTGCCAAAAAATGCTCTTGTTGATCGTTATTAGGTTTTATTTTATTGCCATAGGTCAGAAAATTTTCTGGCAGAACAACTAACTTCGCGTTTTGCTCCACTGCTAGTTGCAATAATTTTTTTGCAGTCTCAAGATTTTCATCGATGTCATGACTACTGACCATTTGTATGGCGGCAACATTAACTTTAGTACTCATTGTTTTCCTCGATTTATGGGACTGCGATCGTATCTAAATCTTGCTCCTTAATTTCCTTGCCTCGACGGTTAGCCGCATTGATATCAAAAATTTTCTTAATGTTAATTTTTGGTTGTTCCCAGTCTCCCGTGACTTCAACATTAAAACTTGATGCTCGATCAACTTGTTTTTTAAATAGCTTACTCATAGCATAAACACCCAATGCAGCAGGTAACCCTACTACAACCGCTGTGGCTAATGCGACATTACTGGCCACAGGCAATGTAACAACCAATTCGCTATCCAGCTTTTCATTAGCCATATCGATGGTACCAGCCAACTGGATATATGAAGAGGAGGATTCAACAATAAGAGGCTCGGTTAAAAATATCTTGCCGTTTTTAAAATCGAGACTACCGAACACTCTGTCGTAAGAAAAACCTTGTGCGGCTAAATCAGAAAAATCTAAACGTAAGCGACGCAATATAGTATCAAAATTAAATAGCGCAATAAGGCGTAGTAAGGCATTTTCGTCACTACCGGCGCCGCGACTAAAACTACCTTTTTTAACATCTAAGCTAAGCAAACCTTTGACATTATTAAGAGTGACTTCATCCGGTGCACCTTTCCACCTTGCGTCTATATCAAATACCGCAGAATCACTTTCCATAAGTTTTTCCTGCTCCCAGGCAGCAAAGACATCCGCTAAGTTTTTAGCCAGTACTTTGCCACTAAAATAGCTATTATTTTGTTCGCCGTCACTCATCCACACAAATTCAGCACCGGATTCTTCTGTGCCAACCCTCATTTCTCTCACTTCGGCTCGGATATCGGAAAATACGACACCACCATCGATAGGGTCTACTTGAAAATCCCATGTCCCATAATTTTCGCCATTAATAGAAAGTTCTTTGGTAGAAAAATCAATCGCCACAGCTTCTGATAGATCCACTTCAGCCAAAACACTTTCATATGGCGGCTCTAGTGTTGTCTCGCTGCCATCTATTTTTTCTTTCCCAACTGTGTCCAGGGCTATATCAGAGGGAGAATTAGTAGCATTAGTTTCAGCTTCATCATCTTTGACGAACCTTAAATAATCTAGGTCAAGAACAATTGGCTGATCTTCTTCGGAAACAACCACTTTACCCGCTAAAAGTTCACTGCTCAGTTGCATTTCCCAGAGAGGCTGTTTGCGCTCCCCAGTGACCGATAAATTATCAATAGTAAATGAGCCGAGCAAAAACTTATCAATAGACAAATCAAACTTTGCTTGAAGATCATCCGAATTAGCATCTGGGTCGACATCGAATTCAGAGTCCGGGTTTTCAATGAAGTTAAAGTACGTATCTTTAACTGACGTCCACTTTTCTAAATCAAACTGAGTAAGAGAACCAACAATATCGAAGCGCCCTGTGCTTGGAATAGTGGTGTAGGAATTATCTCTTGGAGTAAGCTCATTAATTTCCACTAAGCCACTAATAGAATCACTAGCGACAGTGTCACTGGTAGCATTTCCTTGCTTAGTGGTTAACAAAGAAATTCTAAGATCATTATTCAACGAAAACCGGTATTCTTCTTTATCATCAAAGAAAAGAGCCCGTCCAGTAAAGTTAATTGCTTCCTGGTCTAGTTTTTTTAAAGGCCTGGGTAAATTAATTGCCACGCCGTTTAAATCGGATGATACATTCACTTCCAAAGGTCGTGCAGATTTAGCGCCTGGCACTGTGATATGTCCCTGAACTTCAGTTTCCCCTTCTAGGAATATTAGTTCCGGGCGCGTTACCCACGCATACAAAGCATCAACATCAACCATGCCATCAAAACTAACACGCGTATCTAAACCGCCTTCAGCATTGGGTGGACTAGAAATCCGGCTTTTAAAAGATTTGCCCCACACCTTGCCTGACAATTTATCGGCAAAAACGCCCTTATCTGTTTGATAGTGCAGGACGCCATTAATCTTCTTAATCTCTAGATTGACTTCAGGAATCTGCAAGTATGAGTTGTTTAATGAGACGTCTACTTTTTGTGAGAGATTACTGCTGCCCGAGCTAAGGGGTACAACCAAATCTACCTTCGCTCCAACCTTGCCATCTACAATCCAGCGATCAAAGGCGTTGCCAATATTCTGGCGAATAGGCGTGTCGTACAATAGCTTCATCGCGGTATTAGCATCGCTTTTTACTCGCCCTTGTATAGAAAGTGCCTGCCCATTTTTCACCGATGAGTCTTTAATCAAACTAACATGTGTATTAGAAATTGAATTGCCCAGTAACTTGGCTTTGCTTATGTTCATGGACAGGGAGTTATTGTCCAAATTTAAGCTTCCATCAACACCTTTTAATTCCGGCCATTTTGGGTCAAACATCAGGTTACCGTCATTTACTTCGCCGTATAGTTGGATAGTCGGAGGCACCGGAGGTTTTTTCTCAACAGAACCGTGGTATAAAAAGCGAGCATTTGAAATTTTGCCACTTTTAATGCTTCCGTCTAGCCAATCATATAAGGATTTTGGCACCGTTTTAGGTACATATTTTTTATGATTTTCAGCCAAGGTTTTTTCAATACCGAGCACTAACGTCATTTGCTGTGTGCCCCACTTCTTGCTAAAAGGCAGGGTTAACTTTAAATATCCTTTGCCCTCTTCCTCTGGGTTAGTGACTGTTAGCAGTCCCGAAGTGATATAGGTGATGCGGTTTTTAAAGTCTATCTCCCAGCCCACTTGCCCATGCGCCTCAGCGAAATCCATAGGGTCGTGATATACCTTTGGCAGGAATAAGGTGAAGCCATCATCTACATCCACATCAAAGCGGCCGCGATGAAGATTCATTGATACGAAACCATTAATATTAGAAAGCGCCGGCGCTCCCATAATGGCTTCAGACATACCGTCTTCAACTAAGGCGCTAATTTGAAAATAGCCCTCTTCCTTAGTTGTGATTTCAAAATCGAGATTTTTAACTGTGCCTCGAGGATTGATAGTCTTAACAATTTTATTGGTACGCTCATTCCCAAAGCCAATATGTAATAGAGTATCGACCCAAGGCTTTACGTCAATACTTTGCACGCGAATATTATTTAAGCGCTGTAAGTTTCCTTTTGCGATAAAGTCTAAGACAGGTGATTGAAATTCAGGCCATTGAGCATTAAAACCTTTCACCGTAAGATGCCAATTTTTCTCCTGATCTAACTGCCCCGCCAATTGTGCAGATAGTGCTTTTGGCAAATTGAACTCGCGATCGACGATATTAACATCGCCCGCCGCTTCTAAATCACCTCTTAATGAAATACCTTTATTGGCATCACCTTGGAACCATAAGCGTAAATTAAGTGTATATTCTTCACTTTTAATAGACGATAAAGCGAGCGCTGCCGCCACTTCGTGGGAAGGAAAGTTCTTCAATTCCAGATAACCGTTGGCAGTAAAGTTACTGTCTCTTGGGTCACCAAGTCCTTCAATGGCTAAATAAAATGCACGCTCCCCTTTACCTACATCTAGGCTCGCCAGTATGCGGTGGAAGTCTTCATCATTTTCTAGCGAGATATTCGGGATATGCAGTTGCGAGGCTTCTCGTGAAAAGTATTTCAACTGAAATCTGGCGTCAGTAATATGGACGCGCCGGCCAAACAAAAATATGTCGTAAATATCATCAAAGCGAAGTGCATTGCCATCGTTGCTAGAGCGAGTGAACTCTGGCATGCCGGGAACAGACCAAGCGCCGTGTTCATCTTGTACTAGCGCCATTTTAAAACCATCAAATTTCAACTGGCGCCAAGCTAGGCGCCTGTCGATAATTGAGTCAATAATACTCAGCTCTGCCGTCGCTTGAGAGACAATAAAAACCGACTCACCTGTTTTCGCTTTGACATGCACTCCTTTGAGTTCAAGCTTAGGTTTCAAACCAGACCAGCTGGCATCCACCAAAGCGATTTCCAAATCCATGCCAACGCTATTACCTAAGTAAGCACTTAGTTCTTCTTTGTAATCGGTTAGTAGAGGGAAAGCTTGACGAGCTAACTGAATAAACACCGCCGACGCAATTACCAAGGCAAAGACAGTTCCCCAGAATCTTCTGGAGATCATTCGCCAATGTTTTTGTTGAAATTTAATCACGTCTTTCTTCTACACGACTACTCTGGTTACCGCACAATACCTAAGCTCACACATCATTCTAATAGTCTTACGCCAAAACGATATCGTACTGCTCCTGGTTATACATACTTTCCACCTGAAATTGAATTGTACGCTCAATGAAGACTTCTAAATCTGCTACATTACTCGATTCCTCATCAAGCAAGCGATCAATTACCACTTGAGACGCCAACACTAAGAATTTATCGTTATCGTAGGTTCGCGCTTCGCGCAAAATCTCTCTAAAGATCTCATAGCAAATCGTTTCCGCGGACTTAAGTTGACCGCGACCACCACAGGCAGGGCAAGTCTCACATAGTACTTGCCCCAAACTTTCTCGCGTGCGCTTACGGGTCATTTCCACTAAACCAAGTTCGGACACTCCGGTAATCGTGGTTTTAGCGCGATCTTTTTCCATATGTTTCTCGAAGCTGCGCAACACCTGCCGCTGATGCTCCTCTTCTCTCATATCGATGAAGTCAATAATAATGATACCGCCAAGATTACGCACTCTAAGTTGTCTCGCTATTGCGGCAGCGGCTTCGAGATTGGTTTTAAAGATTGTTTCTTCTAGATTACGATGGCCAACAAAGGCACCAGTGTTAACGTCAATGGTACTCATTGCTTCGGTCTGCTCGATAATTAAATAGCCGCCAGACTTGAGTAATACCTTTTTTTGTAAGGCTTTTTGAATTTCATTTTCCACGCCATATAGATCAAATAGCGGTCGCTCACCGGGATAATGCTCTAATCTTGCGCCAATTTCAGGAGCATAGTGTTTGGCAAACTTTTGCATACGCGCAAAGGACTCACGCGAGTCGATGCGAGCACGCTCCAAGTTTGGCCGCATTAAATCTCGCACAGTCCGCATAAAGAGCGGCATATCTTCATAGATAATAGAAGGAGCTTTAGCCGCTTTAATGCTGTCTTCAAGGTCATGCCAGAGACGAAAAACAAAGGGAATATCCGCTTGCAATTCTTCTTTTAATGCACCTTCGGCAACAGTACGAATGATAAAGCCACCAATAGGATATTGCTCCTTATATTCTTCTGCCAACTCATTGACGAGTAATTTGAGCCGTTCCCGCTCATCCTCATCTTCAATGCGATTGGAAACACCGATGTGATCAGTATTTGGCATGTAGACCAGGTAGCGCGCAGAAACAGATAAATGGGTAGTTAAACGGGCGCCTTTGGTACCGATAGGATCTTTCGTCACCTGTACCAGAACAGATTGCCCCTCTCTGAGCAAATCACGGATATCGGCATCTTCGCTGCTGCGTTGCTCAACACCATCTTTGTTAAGTGGTGCAATATCTGCTACATGAATAAATCCCGCACGTTCTTGTCCAATATCGACAAACGCTGCTTGCATGCCGGGTAACACCCGCACAACTTTGCCCTTATAAATATTGCCGACGTAGCCCTTACTATGGGCTCGTTCAACATAGACTTCTTGTAAAACACCATTTTCAACGAGAGCAACTCGGGTTTCGGTGGGGCCAAAATTAACTAAAATCTCTTCGCTCATGTCTCTTCTATCCACACATGGCAATACAAGTGCATGCTAAGGCATGCATATTGCCGATATTTCGACATCACTCAGCCGTATTCCAGATTGGTATTTCCAGCTTCGATAACATACTACTAACAATTTCGATGGGTAGTCCCACCACGCCTGAGTAGCTGCCATTGAGGTTGGTGACGAACACAGCACCTAAACCTTGAATAGCATAAGCCCCTGCTTTATCGCATGGTTCGCCACTCGCCCAATAAGCTTCTATCTCATTATCGCTAATGGCGCGAAATTTTACTTCGGTAATACTGCATTCAACCCATTGCTGGCCACCAAAGCAAACAGCCACTCCTGTCATCACCTTATGAGTGCGATCTGAAAGCATACTTAACATGCGTTTACAATCTGCAAGATGTGCCGGCTTCTCAAGTATCACATCATCACAACATACAACGGTATCCGCTCCCAAAGAAGGAAGGTCGGGTCGCACTTTACTGCCCGCTTTAGATTTGTCCATTGCTAATCGACGAACATAAGCTTCAGGTAGTTCAGTGGGGTTATGTTGCTCTGGTACGTCAACATCAGCTGTTATATATCCGACGCCAATTTGACTCAACAGTTCACGCCGTCTGGGTGATTTTGAGGCGAGTAAAATATTCATATATTAAGCCATAAGTTAAGGTAATCGATGAGGGCCGGCTAGAACCTGTTCACACTAGGGCTTGTTAACAGGCCCTAATACATTCGGTAGTGCAAACGGATACGATTTATCGAGAAAAAAATCAAAGGCCAAAATAGTGCACTCACGGTAGTAGAGACAATGATATCAAGGGGCTCTCCCTTATAGCCAGCCAGACCTAACACCCAATTTGACATAACCTGATGGAAACCCACTAGCACAAAGATCCATAAGGTTTGATGCCACACCGAATAATTCTTAATACGCTGATATGCCACTAAGCATATGTAAGCCACAATAGACAGCGCTACGGCATGGGCTCCCCATACCACACCTTCGGCAAGGTCTTGAATCATCCCGGCAAACCACGCAATAAAAACACCGAAGTACTGGGGTGTGTGAGTGACCCAATAGACGACGAACAGACATAAAAATTCTGGCCGCAATAGAGCATAGTTACTTGAAATAGGATAAATAGCGACGAGCAAGCCAAGTGCTAGCGTGGCAAAAACAAGCCAATAATACGATACTAGTTGATGGCGTTTAGGCACCGATTAACTCTTCAAAGATTTCATTTATAGCCCACCTATTCATATAAAGCCCCTAAGGGAGGACTATCAAAAATTAACAAGGCATGGCGACTGCGACTAATATCTGCCATGGGCTTGGTAACAACTTTAGCAAAGCGCCTGGAAGGATCTTTCAGAACTTCCACCACTTCGGCAACAGGATAACCCACGGGAAAACGTTGCCCGAGGCCAGAGCTCACAAGCAAATCTCCCACAACAATATCTAAAGTATTTGCCACGTAAGGAAGCGCCAACTCATAGGTTCTTCCGCCAAGGCCCTCGGCAATCAATTGCTCACCATTACGATTAATCTGCACAGGCAAGGCATGTGTCGAATCGGTAATGAGTAAGACTTTCGAGCTGCGTTGCCCAACCACCACCACTTGCCCCATTAAGCCTTTGGCATCAACCAAGGCCTGACCTTCGTATACACCATGCTCACTGCCGCGGTTGACAATTACCTGATGCATAAGGGGATCGGGTGAACGGCCAATAATTTCAGCGATAAGCACTCGATCTTCAAGCGTATCAGCAGAATTAAGTAGCTGTCTCAATCTGACATTTTCAGCAGCGAGAGATGCATTGAGCTGAAGTTTACGTTTGAGCACAATATTTTCAGTTTGCAGCGATTCATTTTCCTGGATCAAGCGCTCTCTTGAGGTCAGTCTATTATCGGCCCACTCATCGAGCTGATTGGGAAAGTTAGATATCCAATAAAGGGGAGCGACAATATCCTGGGCGTGTCCTTTAATAGGGTCAAGCCAGTCGGTAAATAAATACATCAGGGATATCATTAACGACACTAAGGCGAGGATTGCCGTTCTAGTCCCTGGTGATGGACCTTTGGAAAACAGCGGTTTAATAATATTCTCCGACGCAAAAGTTAGAACAAAAAATATACTTCCCCTATATATTGTACAACTTAAATGCAAATAACAATGAAAAAGCTTTTTGAGTTCTTATTTTTAACAAAGTCAACATGGCTTGTTAAATAAACTATCTCGCTAATGAGATAGTTTATTTAATGTGTTTAATAGACTAAATCAATATTGTATTGATCCATTAATTCCATGGCACGACCACCACCTCTGGCAACACAGGTCAATGGATCTTCAGCTACAACCACAGGCAGCCCCGTCTCTTCGGTTAATAGCCTATCCAGATCACGCAGCAGTGCCCCACCGCCCGTAATAACAATACCTGTTTCCGCAATATCTGATGCCAATTCAGGCGGAGAAAGTTCTAATGCACTTTTTATCGACTGAACAATACCCGCTAGAGGCTCTTGCATGGCTTCAAGAATCTCATCACTGTTTAAAGTAAAGCTTTTGGGAATCCCCTCGGCTAAATTTCGGCCTCTCACGTCGATCTCTAACACTTCACTACCCGCGTAGGCACAACCAATCTCTTGTTTAATTCGCTCAGCCGTTGCATCACCGATCACGCTGCCATATTTTCGTCTGACATAATTAACAATAGCTTCATCAAAACGGTCGCCGCCGATTCTAACAGAATCCGATAACACTACTCCGTTCAATGAGATAATCGCTATCTCTGTGGTACCGCCACCAATATCGATAACCATTGAGCCTGTAGCTTCATCCACTCTCAAGCCTGCACCGATTGCCGCCGCCATCGGCTCCTCGATAAGTCGCACTTCGCGGGCGCCTGCACTTAGAGCAGATTCCCTGATAGCTCGCTTCTCTACTTCTGTTGAAAGGCAAGGCACACAAATTAGTACTCTGGGACTTGGCTGAAACCAACTGTGTTCATGAACTTTACGAATAAAGTGCTGCAACATCTTCTCAGTCACTTGGAAATCTGCAATAACACCGTCTTTTAAGGGGCGAATGGCTGTGATATTACCGGGTGTGCGCCCCAGCATACGTTTAGCTGCTATACCGACAGCCTCTACTGATTTCTGTCCGTTAACATTTCGAATTGCTACCACAGATGGTTCATCAAGTACTATTCCTTTTTCACGCACGTAAATGAGAGTGTTTGCCGTTCCCAGATCGATCGATAAATCATTGGAGAACAAGCCTCGCAGACGCTTCATCATATTGAGTAATAACCTGTTTGAATGATGCTATAAGTGATTCACTATCCAGCTTTTTAACTTGCTGTTAAAAAGCCTTTCAATGTGTTGTTATGTTAATAAATAAAATTAAAAAATCTATTGTGCTGCAATTTTTTAATAATTATAGGCTTAACTTCGCGTAAGACCTGTTAACTGGCCATGATCACGCTAAAATTATCGCACTCTATCAATGGTAGGGATTTTGAGCAAGGCGCAAATATGATAACGTAGCGCGTTCGATCAGATACGAGTATCAGTACTCGTAAAAATAACCCCGGATATGAACAGAGAGAGTAGTGTGGAAGCGAAAGAAATTCAAAATCTGGCGAAGTTGGCAAAATTAGAAATTAACGACGAAACGCTTGAGCAAACGGCAAAGAGTATTAACGAAGTGCTCAGTTTAGTAGACCAATTGCAAGCCGTCGACACAGATGATGTATTACCCATGGCACACCCCCTCGATGCCGTACAAACTCTCCGCAAAGACGTGGTAAGCGAAGCGGATAGACGCAACGATTTTCAAGCTATTGCACCTGCCACCGAAGATGGCCTCTATCTAGTTCCTAAAGTAATCGAGTAACACGGTGAAGTAAGTAGTAGGGTGATTAAATAATCGGGGTAACCCCTATGCCATACGCTATTAATTTCATCCTAATCTGTCATATACAACTCCTCATTCATAGACGTAAGCGCACGAGCAAACGCAATGCATAATTTAACTATCGCTGATATAAGCCGCAAATTGCGAGCAAAAGAATTTTCTAGTAAAGAAATCACCCAGCATTTGCTAAATAGAATCAAATCTCTTAACGAAAATTACAATGCCTTTATTTCTATTACGGAACAGCAAGCACTGGAGCAAGCAGATAAAGCTGATCAATTATTAGCACAAGGAAATGCACATGTTATGTGTGGTGTACCTATCGCCCATAAAGATATTTTTTGCACTGAAGGTGTTCTGACCACATGCGGCTCAAAAATGCTACATAATTTTGCTCCGCCTTATAATGCTACAGTTGTGCAAAATTATATGGATGCAGGCGTGGTTATGTTGGGTAAAACCAATATGGATGAATTTGCCATGGGCTCGTCCAATGAAAGCAGCTATTTTGGCCCGGTTAAAAACCCCTGGGCAGAAGACAGTGTTCCTGGTGGCTCTTCGGGTGGCTCCGCCGCCTGTGTCGCAGCCCGCCTAGCACCGGGGGCCACAGCTACCGATACCGGTGGTTCTATTCGCCAGCCTGCGAGTATGTGCGGGATTACTGGTTTGAAACCTACCTATGGGCGTGTTTCTCGCTGGGGGATGATCGCTTTTGCATCGAGCCTCGACCAAGGTGGTGTCATGACTCGCAGCGCTGAAGATGCGGCGCTAATGCTCAATGTTATGGCCAGTTACGATGCCAAAGATTCCACCTGCATCGATGAGCCAGTTAGGGATTACACAGCACAACTCGATGAAAAACTCGACGGTCTTACCATCGGTGTACCGCAAGAATATTTCAGCGAAGGTCTCAATTCAAGTGTTCAACAAGCTGTTGAGGATGCGATTAAGATTTACCAATCCCTCGGGGCTAAGATTAAGTCCATCTCACTACCTCATACACACTTGGCAGTACCCGCTTACTATGTGATTGCTCCGGCAGAATGCTCCGCTAACCTATCTCGTTTTGATGGTGTGCGTTATGGCTATCGCTGTGACACCCCTGAAAACCTAGAAGATCTATATATGCGCTCACGCGGTGAAGGCTTTGGCGATGAAGTCAAACGACGTATTCTGGTGGGCACGTACGCTCTATCTGCAGGCTATTTTGATGCCTACTATAACAAGGCCCAAAAAGTACGACGCCTTATTAAGCAGGACTTTGTGGATGCTTTTAAAGAGGTCGACGTTATACTCGGGCCAACATCCCCCTCACCAGCCTTTCCTTTGGGCGCAAAAAATAATGATCCAGTCGCTATGTATTTAGAAGATATTTACACTATCGCCACTAGCTTGGCTGGTTTACCTGGTATGTCGATCCCCTGTGGATTAGTGGACAACAAACCGGTTGGATTGCAATTAATAGGTAGCTATTTTAACGAACATAAACTGCTCAATATTGCGCATCAATTTCAACAAAATACCGACTTCCATACATTAAGTCCGCTCAGCAAATAGGTTATCGATCATGGTTTGGGAAACAGTTATCGGGTTGGAAGTACATGTACAACTTGCCACCCAGTCAAAAATATTTTCAGGCTCCAGCACTGCATTTGGCGCCCAAGCAAATACACAAGCGAGCGCTATTGATCTGGCAATGCCCGGCACATTGCCGGTTGCCAATGAACAAGCATTTCGCTTTGCTACCATGTTTGGCCTAGCTATCAACGCTGATATTGGTAAGCGCTCAGTATTTGAACGTAAAAATTACTTCTATCCAGATTTACCAAAAGGTTATCAAACCACTCAGCTAGCTGAGCCTATTGTTAATGGCGGTTACCTCGATATTGATTTGGCCAATGGCGAACAGAAACGCATCCGCATCCACCACGCTCATTTAGAAGAAGATGCCGGAAAGTCCTTACATGAAGACTACCATGGTATGTCGGGAATCGACCTCAATCGCGCCGGGACGCCATTGATCGAAGTAGTATCTGAGCCCGATATGAGTTCGAAGGAAGAAGCGGTAGCGTTTGCCCGCAAATTACACTCGATTGTGACTTCTTTAGGTATATGTGATGGAGAAATGTCACAAGGCTCTATGCGTTTCGACGTCAATATTTCTGTGCGCCAACCAGGTGATGCCTTAGGTACGCGCACCGAAACCAAAAATTTAAACTCCTTTCGTTTTATGGAACGCTGTATCGAGCAAGAAGTAGAACGACAAATTGACCTGCTTGAACAAGGTGGCAAAGTCGATCAAGAAACTCGCCTATATGACGGCGATAGTCATACCGCAAAATCCATGCGTTCCAAAGAAGAAGCCAACGACTATCGTTATTTTCCTTGCCCTGACTTATTGCCTGTCATTCTTGACGATGATTACATCAATGAAATTCGAGCATCACTACCTGAACTGCCCGATGCGATGAAGGCACGTTTCGAGAAGGACTACGCACTCTCAGCTTACGATGCTGGTATTTTGACGAGCGATTCTCACACGGCCAGTTTTTATGAGTCGGTAGTGGCTGCCTGCGAAGATCCCAAACTCTCTGCTAACTGGGTTATGGGTGAACTATCAGCTCGTCTAAACAGTGAAGAACTGACCATAAAAGAGAGTAACGTCAGCGCTCAGCAATTAGGCAAACTCATCGCTCGTATTAAGGACCAAACACTAACCAGTAAACTCGGTCGGCAAGTGTTTGACTATCTCTGGGATGGTGCTCAAGATGTAGACACCATCATCGAAGAGAAAGGCTTGAAACCTACCGATGCAGGTGAATTGGAATCTATTGTTGACCAAGTATTGGCAGACAACCCTCAACAGGTGGAGAACTACCGCAACGCCGACGATGTCAAACGCAAAAAGATGATCGGCTTTTTTGTTGGACAGATCATGAAAGCCTCTAAGGGACAAGCAAATCCACAACAGCTAAACCCCATTTTGAAAAATAAACTTGAGAGTTAGAAGTAAGTAAAATGACACAGAAAAAAGACAAACAAAAAGTTCTCGGTGAAGTGTTCACTGACGAGCGCGTTAGAGAATTCCTAGAAGTTGTGCCGGTAGGTGAAACAGACCCTCACTTTACCGCATTAGAGCGCGCCTACCGTGGTATGAAGGCTGACAACTTTGCTACTTTTGTAAAGTTTTTTGTCGCAGAAGGAAAAGATATTAACTGCACAAATGCAAACGGTGAAACTTTTCTACAAGTGATCAGCAAACACCGACATTCAGGGCCCTACATTACAGCTTTAACTGCAAGTGGCGCAAGATAAGCCCAATACCTAAGATATGCTGACACCACCTAGATACAAAAATAATTTAGCCACCGGTATATTTTACTTTAGCCAAGGCCTTAAATTACTTTGGCGGCCCGAATTACGACTTTATATTATTGTCCCTTTAGTCGTTAACTGCGCACTGTTTTTTGTCCTCACTGGCGCCCTTGTCCACTACTATGGCGGTTTCATCGATGGCTTGATGGAGCAACTACCCAGCTGGTTGGCTCCTTTAGCTTGGATCGCATGGATTGTAATTGGCATATTGGTACTGCTGATATACGGCTACAGCTTTAATATGATCACCAATATCATTGCCGCTCCGTTCTACGGGATGCTAGCGGCCAAAGCTGAAGAACTGCTCACCGGCGATGCTCCTCCCGATGAAAGCATTATCAAAATGGTTTTTCGCACCATAGGTAGAGAAATATCTAAACTGCTCTATTTCCTCTCCCGTGGTATCGTCATCGCATTGCTGATGCTATTAGTGGTGACCATTCCTGTAGTTAACTTCATTGCTCCATTTATTGGCCTGGCCTGGGGTGCTTGGTCCATGTCGATTCAGTATTCCGATTACTGTGCAGATAACAACCAAGTTGCCTTCAAGCCCTTACGCGGCTGTTTGTGGGACAGTAAATTTAGCAGCCTGGGCTTCGGTGGTTTTATTATGATGTGCAGCATCACTCCCATCGTTAATATTATCGCAATGCCTGTTGCAGTGGTGGGCGGTACCCTGTATTGGTTGCACGAACTGCGCGCCTGTGATGAGAGAAGGTGCAGCGTATAAAAAGATGTGATTTAGCCACAAACGTCCATTCTTAACATCAAACACTTAAGGCAATAGTAATAATCATACGGTTAACAACAATAATACGACTAGGGCCTGTTTGTAGGCGCTAGTCTTCACCCAAGACGAAACCTCCACCAGCCTCTTTGGCTCTTTGTAAACACTCTCTAGCATTTTTGACTAGGCTATCTAAGTCTTCTGATGAACTTGTAGACACTCCCGCACTGCAAGATACTGGTATTTGATATTCACCTACGTTAATAGCACTGGAGCATAAAATCTGGCGTACTTTCTCGGTAAAAGACAGAGCCTTTTCCGCGTCAAGGCCAGGCATAACAAAAGAGAACTCATTACTTCCCGTGCGTGCAAGAGTAAAGTGTGCCTGCGCTATCAAAGCACTCAGCTCATCGGCGATACCTTTAAGAACACCATCGCCTACTTCATTACCATAATCCTCGTTGACCAACCGAAAACTATCCACATCGATAACGGCGATGGAAGTAGGAGCCGACTTTTGTTGGGCATCTTCTAGCAGGGAGAAACCATGTTGATAGAAATATTTACGATTATAAACGCCGGTTAAATCATCGCGATTCACCATATCTCTTATCGATTCTATTAGCTCAATAAACTCGACATTATGAGATACCCGGCAGTAGAACTCTTCATGTTGGAAAGGCTTACGCAAAAAGTCGTTGGCGCCATTCTTAATAAAGCGCGCCGAAAGTGATCGCTCACCTTCAGACGATAAACCAATAATGACCAAATCTGTTTTTTCGTATTTATGGCGTATATTTTTCACCAGCTCACAACCATCCATACGCGGCATATTAAAGTCCGTTATTAGCAGCCTGACATCGGGATTATCCAGTAGTAGCTTAATCGCCTGAACACCATCACTCGCTTCAAGCACTTGGTAAAGATGTATTCTCAATAATGTGGCGATGAAACGCCGTGCTGTATCTGAATCATCGACAACAAGTATTTTGATATCCTGATTTTTAATTAAGCGCTCCAGCACACTAAGAGCATATTCGTAAGAAAAGCGACCTTCCTTAGTAACATAGTCAACAATACCTTTGGCCAGTAAACCTGCCCGTCGATCTTCATCAAAGCTTCCCGTCAAGACAATGGTTGGAATACCATTTTTTAGGGTGTAATCCACTACCTCACCATTGGGTGCATCGGGTAAATTCAAATCTATAAGACCTGCAAAAAACTCTTCTGCTTTACCCTCTACAAGACTTTTTGCTTCCGCAAAGCTTGTGGCATATACCGGTTGAAAGATATCTGAGTTTGAGAGCACATGCTTCAACACTTTCATGACAATCGAACTATCTTCCACAACCAGAATTTTTTTCATATCGCCTTATCTCTATGACATCGAAATAAACAAAAGCCCAGCTTCAAACCCTTCTTTATAGTGCAAGAAGACAACAAGGAAAGATTCTATGGAGGCATATATGAGCGTTTATATCTTCAAAAGATAAACGCCCTATAACAGTGTAGACAATATGAAAGGAGGGACTACTTTTTCAGTAAATGAGAAGGGGGCTGCTCACAGTTGATTTTACGACCTAAGAGTTCCTCTATAGCCGGTAGATGGAAGGCATCTTCTTCGCATGCAAAGCTGATGGAAACACCACTGGCACCAGCACGACCGGTGCGACCGATTCGATGAACGTAATCTTCCGGTTCTTCTGGCAAGGTGTAGTTAACAACATGGGTAACATCGTTAATATGAATACCGCGCCCAGCAACATCGGTTGCCACCAGTGCATCCAGTTTACCCTTCTTAAAATCATCTAAGGTGCGAATACGCTTACTTTGAGGGATATCTCCTGTCAACAAACCGACTTTTAGATTACGTCTGGAAAGTTGATCGTGTAATCTTTTACACTGATCGCGTCGATTGGCAAAAACAATCAAATTACCCACATCAGGATCACGAAATAAGTTGGTAAGTAAGGTCAGCTTTTCATCCGTAGACACCAAGTATACCTTCTGGTCTACCGTATCAGTGGCAATAGACTCTGGTTCGATCTCTACTCTTATAGGCTCATGGGTCCACTGCTCTGAAAGGCGCAGCACATCTTCTGGGAAAGTTGCTGAAAATAAAAGGGTCTGACGATGAGTATTCTTCGGCGCTAAACGAATAATGCGCTTAATTTGAGGAATAAAGCCCATGTCCAACATTCGATCAGCTTCATCGACCACTAAAACCTCTAGCTGATCTAGATAAACTTCTCGCTTCTCACAAAAATCCAACAAGCGCCCAGGTGTGGCAACTAAAATATCCACTAAGCTCGAGTGTAGCTTGTTTAATTGACGGCCATAATCCATGCCACCTACCAAGGTATGAATTTTTAAATCCGTATACTTACCGATTTGCTGAGCGTCTTTAGCAATTTGAACGACCAACTCCCTTGTCGGAGCAATAATCAAAGCTCTCGCCTCACCCGCATAGCGCACATCGTTTGCTCGTTCTTTCAACAAGTCCTCAAACACGGCAATCAAAAACGCAGCGGTTTTACCCGTGCCGGTTTGAGCTTTACCGACAACGTCATGAGAGCTCAGACTGTAAGGAAGAGATTTTGCTTGAATAGGAGAACAGAACTCAAAGTTCATTTCATCCAAGGCACGCATAATCTTGGGAGACAGGCTCAGTTCACTGAATCTCAAATTAGAAGAGTTTTTATTACTCACAAATAGAAAAGCCACAAGAAGTTTAAAACACTAAGATAAACGCCAAAAATTCGTTAGATGAAGCTCGTTTATACAAATTAAAACTTACCTCAGTACACATAATTCAAAGCGCATCCCTATACCAGCCGCCTATTTAAACACAAAAACATATAAATTGAACAATCTTGGTCATCAGAAGGTAATAGTATTGAATAAAAATTGTCATCTAGGAGAGCTATAGAGCGATAAACATTACTTACGTTATCAAAATACTTACTTTTGCTCTAAAATTCGCGCTCTCGTAATGTGATTCCAGAAGTGAGATGTGGGGTTTATGAAAATATTAGTTAGTGGTGCAGCAGGATTCATAGGCTACCACCTCTGTCACAATCTTCTCGCTCGTGGTGACAAGATAGTCGGCATCGATAATCTCAACGATTATTACAGCGTTGCGCTAAAGAAGGATCGCCTCGGGCAATTACAATCTTTCGACAATTTTCAGTTTTATCATATGGATGTCGCCGATCGTTCAGCAATGGAGAAATTATTCAGCGACAACAGTTTTGAGCGGGTCATACACCTCGCCGCACAAGCCGGTGTACGCTATTCCATAGAGAATCCCCACGCCTATATTGATTCAAATATCTCAGGCTTTCTCAATATTCTCGAAGGTTGTCGACACAATAACATCGCGCATCTAACTTATGCCTCATCAAGCTCGGTTTATGGCGGCAATCTTAAACAACCATTTTGTGAGTCTGATAACGTCGACACCCCCATTTCCCTTTACGCTGCGAGTAAAAAGTCCAACGAATTGATGGCTCACACCTACAGCCATTTATTCGGTATTCCAATGACGGGGTTACGATTTTTTACCGTTTACGGCCCCTGGGGAAGACCAGACATGGCGATGTTCAAATTTACTAAAGGTATTATTGATGGCTCACCCATTGATATATACAACAATGGGGAAATGTACCGAGATTTCACTTACATTGATGATATTGTCGAAGGAGTGATCAGGATCAATGACAAAATACCTGTAACAGAGCAAGATAATAAAAGAGGTATTTCGTCTTTGGAACCGAGAAAGGTACCCCATCGCGTCTATAATATTGGCAACAACATGCCAGTGAAATTAATGGACTTTATTAAAGCCATTGAACACTGCGTTGGTAAAAAAGCGAAAAAAAATATGATGCCGCTGCAAGCTGGAGATATGCCTTCTACCTGCGCAGACATATCTGCTCTAGAAGAAGATATCGGTTTTGCACCCAAAGTAAGGATCGCAGAAGGGGTCGCTAAATTTGTGGATTGGTATAGATCTTACTATAAGTAACATGCGTACGTTTTTTCGCCAAAAACAACATTAGAACAAAAAAAATTCAAACAAGTGTTTCAAGTTTGTGGATAAGCGCGCTATTATGCCCATTCGAGCTAGCTTAAGCTCAAATATACTCCTAAAATAGCGGCTCTCGATGCCTATAATCATTGATTACTCAACTGAAGATAGTTAATGAGCTAATATTTGTTCCGGCCATTGTTTACGTCGGATTACCTAGATGGAGTTAACGCTAGGTTTGAATAGGAATAGAGCACTTAATACAACAATAATCGGGAGAAATAGATGCTCAGTAAAACGCCACTAATACCCAAAAAACTCGCAATTGCCGTTGGCATCCTAAGCTCTCAAGCATTCATGCAGGCAAACGCACAAAGCCCTGATGGCAGGCTTGAAGAAATTATCGTTACATCTCAAAAACGAGCGCAAAGCTTACAGGATGTGCCAATCTCAGTTGCAGCTGTCACCGGTGACAAACTCGCCGATGCCGGGATAGAAAACCTAGATGATTTAACTTCTTACTTACCAAATATTCACTTTACCGAATCAGGTATCAGCACACAGGTGCGTATCCGAGGTATAGGCTCAGATAACAGCCAAGGCTTCGAACAATCTGTGGGTATGTATATTGACGGTATCTACTATGGCCGAGCACAATTGTTTCGTACACCAATGATGGATATGGAACGAGTCGAGCTTCTACGTGGCCCTCAAAGTATTTTATTTGGTAAAAACAGTATTGCAGGTGCACTCAACCTTGCAACCGCAAAACCGACAGATGAGTTTGAAGGCAAAGTCAGCGTCTCTCATGAATTCGAACACAATCAAGACGAAGTCAACGCCGTTATATCTGGACCTCTTACTGAAAACCTTCGCGCACGGGTCGCAGTGCGAACCTATGAAGAAGATGGTTACTTTTTCAATACCTTCAAAGAAGT